>CAYJON010000028.1:0-4531 GCA_964371795.1 uncultured Akkermansia sp.
CTCATGTCGGATTTTTAGCTTGCCATGTTATACCAGATATAGTAGAGTGGGGCTTTATGAAATTGTTTACCGTCATGACAGCAATGTTAGCCATGACAGGATCAATGGCACAGGGGCAGGGTCGCACCACCCCATATGAGCCACATCCTGACTGGGAAACGCCAGAAAATCTGCATCTTAACCGCGAGGACTCACGCGCCTTCTTTGTTCCCTTTGCCTCCATGGCAGAAGCACTCAAAGGGCATCGCTACGATTCCTCCCTTGTCCAGTCCCTCAACGGCAATTGGAAGTTCAACTGGGTACCCAAGCCCTCTGACCGACCTGTGGACTTTTACAAGCCCGAGTTTGATGTCAGCTCTTGGAAGGAAATAGACGTACCAAGCAACTGGGAAATGCGCGGCTACGGCATCCCCATGTACATGAACCAGCCTTACGCCTTTGTGCGCAACTGGCCCTATGTCATGACCCCTCCTCGCAATGAGGCGGAAAAGCGCCTGACCATCCCCCAGAAAGAGCCCAATGCTGTCGGTTCTTACCGACGCGAAGTGGAGCTACCCGCTGATTGGGATGGCAAGGAAGTCTTCATCCAATTTGACGGTGTGGATTCCTTCTTCTACCTCTTTGTCAATGGTCACAAGGTGGGCTTCTCCAAGGACAGCCGTACAGCTGCTGTGTTCAACATCACAAAGTACCTCCAGCCTGGCAAGAACGTGATTGCCGCAGAGGTGTACCGCTTTAACGATGGTTCTTATCTGGAGTGTCAGGACATGTGGCGACTCTCGGGTATCTTCCGCGATGTTTTCCTCTATGCAACACCTCAGTTGCAGGTGCGTGACTTCTTTGTACACACACACTTCCTCCCCAGCGTTCCTAGTGGTGCTCCCGATTACAGTAAGAGCCTGCTGAAGGTAGATGTAGATGTACGCAATCTTGGTAAGGAAAAGGCTGACTTTGCCCTCGTAGCAGAGCTCCTTGATGCCAATAACAAGAAGGTAATGGATCTCACTCCCGCCAAGGGAGAGCTTGCCGCTGGCACGCAAGGCACACTGGCACTCTCAGCAGATGTGGAAAAGCCCCTGCTCTGGAGTGCTGAAAAGCCCAATCTCTACCGCCTTGTCATCTCCCTAAAGGATGCAGCTGGCAAGACCACAGAAATCATCTCCAAGAAGGTAGGTTTCCGCGATGTTCGTCTCGTTGACGGACGCTTCCTCGTCAATGGCATGCCTGTCAAGCTCAAGGGCGTTAACCGCCACGAAAGCCAGCACGCCAATGGTCACACTGTTACAGAGGAAGAGGCTCGCAAGGAAATCGTCCTCATGAAGCGCGGTAACATCAACCACGTGCGCAATGCTCACTATCCCCAGCCTTCCTTCTTCTACGACCTCTGCGACGAGTACGGTATCTACGTCTGTGACGAGGCCAACATAGAATCCCACGGCTACTACTACGGTGAGGACTCCCTCTCCCACCCCAAGGAGTGGGCACCCCAGACCCTCTGGCGCAACATCAACATGGTGGAGCAGGCAAAGAATCACCCCTCTGTGGTCATCTGGTCATACGGTAATGAGGCTGGCCCCGGTGTGAACTTCAAGTACGTGCAGGATTGGATCAAGCAACGTGACCCATCCCGCCTCACTCAGTATGAGCGCAATAACGAGCTAGCTGACCTGCGCTCCAACCAGTACCCCTCCATTGACTGGGCTAACAGCACAGCCAAGCAAAAGCTTGACAAGCCATGGTACGTTTCCGAATACGCCCACATCCTCTGTAACTCCATGGGTAACCTAGAGGACTACTGGAACGCATTTGACTCCAGCGACTCCATCATAGGTGGTGGTATCTGGGAATGGATTCACCAAAGCTATGACCAAAAGGTCACCCTGCCCGATGGTACAGTCATCACCCGCCAAAGCTACGGTGGCGACCACGGCGAGACCCCCAATGACGGTATTTTCTCCATCAAGGGCGTTATCTACTCCGACCGCACACCCAGCCCCGTTTATGCAGAAGTCCGCAAGGCACAGCAGAACGTGAGCTTCAAGCTAGAAGGCAGCAGCAGCAATGGCAAGGACCTCATCGTCGAGGTTAAGAACAAGCACCTCTTCACCGACCTCAAGGAATATGATGTCTCTTGGAGCATCACCGAAGAAGGCAAGAGACAGGTAGCCTCTGGTACCTTCCAAACCGACCTTGCACCCTTGCAAACAACACAGATTAACATCCCCATGAACGAGCTGAGCTTCCAGCCAGATCGCGAGTACTTCCTCAACATGGATGTGAAGCTGCAAAAGGACGAAAAATGGGCAAAGCAGGGCTACGTCATCGCCACAGAGCAGATGCAGCTTCCCGCCAGCCTGACTGGATATGATGCCAACAGCCGCCTCACAGAGCTCAAGACAGCGAAGTTTGAGGTGAAAGACGACCCCAAAGAAATCATCGTCGTGGGCGAAGGCTTCACAGTCGGTATCAACAAGGCACTTGGAACAGGTATCAGCTACAGCAAAGGTGGCAAGGAGCAAAGCTTCTCCATGGCACTCAATGCCTACCGCGCACCTTTGGCAAATGACACCTGGTTGGTGCACCAGCAGAATCAGTTCTTCGGACTTGGTCTGCGCAACCTCCAGCACAAGGTCATCGGACAGCCACGCGTCCAGCAATTGGATGGCAAGGCCGTACGCGTTGCCTTCACCATACGCAGTCAGGGTGAGCGCGCCGAAGCACTCACTGGGCTCTTCTCTGGTAAGGGCAAGGTAGAAGACCGTGGACCCATCGCAGAAGATGCCTTCCACTTCGTCACCCAGCTCATCTACACCATCTTCCCCGATGGCACAATCAACGTCCAGTCCAACATCACCCCTAGCCACGGCAGCTATGTCTTGCCCCGACTGGGTTACGCCATCAGACTGCCTGAAAAGTACAATCAGGTAGAATGGTATGGCCGCGGCCCTGGTGAAAACTACCCTGACCGCAAATCTGGTACACCCGTTGGCATCTACGCACAGAGCGTTGAGAGCATGGTAGAAAACTACCCCAAACCCATGGAAATGGGCAACCGCATGGACACACGCTGGGTCGCTGTCAGTGACGAACAGGGAGAGGGTCTCCTCTTCTCCGCTGGCGAGGGAGAGACATTCAACTTCTCCGCCCTGCCCTTTACCGCGCAGGACATCACAGAAGCAGCCCACCCTCATGAGCTGAAGCGCGCAGGCGCAACCATTCTCAGCCTTGACACCGTCACACTGGGTCTGGGTGGTGCATCCTGTGGACCTGGTCCCATAGCACGCGACATCCCGCTCTCCACCCCCAGAAGCTTCAGCTTCTCCATCCGCCCCTTGGCAGACAAGAAAGAAAACCGCGCAGAAAAGGCACGTCCTACCTACGCCATCGTCAATCCCGTCTCCTTGGAGCGTGACCGCACAGGCTACGTCAGTGCCAAGACCAACACAGAGGGTGCCGCCATCACCATCACCATGCCTGATGGCAAGCAGCAACCCTACACCGGTCCCTTCATCTACCGTGAAGCAGGCAAGATTAGCGCAAGTGCTAGCAAGGATGACTTCATCTCCTCTGATGAAAGCTCCCTCACCCTGCCACTCTGGCAGCCAGCCAATCTGCTGCGCATCCATAGCTACAGCAGCCATGCAGGCGGCTCAGAATCCGTCAACAACCTCATTGACGGCAACAAGGGTACAATCTGGCACTCCAACTACTCTGGTCGCATCCAGCCCTTCCCCCACTGGGTCATCGTTGACCTCGGTGTGGAATCAGAGCTGGGCGGCATCGCCCTCACCCCCCGTCAGGCACAGACAGACTCCCGCGCAAAAACCGTGGAACTCTACCTCTCCAATAGCCCTGACCAGTGGACAGAGCCCGCGGTGAGCACCCTCAACTTCACCGCGAGTGATGCAGACGTCGTTGCCAAGTTTGACCAGCCCCGCAAGGCACGCTACATCAAGCTGGTGGCCACAGAACCCTACACAGCTGGCAAGCGTTACACCTCCTTGGCAGAGATCAAGCCTCTGGTCAACAAGGTCGTTGGCAAGTACCCTGCACGTGCCTTCATGACGCTGAGCTACATCGGCTCTGAACTACCAGGCACAGGCGAGGCGCGCAATCTCCTTGACGGCAACACAGGCAGCTACTGGCATAGCATGAAGGGTGTCACCCTTGCAAACTATCCTCATGAGCTCCAATTTGACCTCAGCGAAGCCTTCAAACTAAGCGGCGTGACCATACAGTCCGCCCCTGTTGAAGAAGCCCGCGTCAAGGACTACGAAGTCTACGTCAGCATGGACGGCAAGACATGGGGCAAGCCCGTATCCAAGGGCAGCCTGCAAAACAACACCTCCGTGCAACGCGTCATGTTCAACGCCCCAGCAGAGGCGCGTTACATACGCCTAGTCGTACTCAATGGACATAGTGGAGGCGACTCCGCCGCCATCTCCGAGTTCGGCGTCATCGAGGCGAAGTAAAGCGAACACAGCACATATCATACAGCACCCCGCCTTCATGCAAGGCGGGGTGCTTTTTT
>CAYJON010000028.1:4631-11589 GCA_964371795.1 uncultured Akkermansia sp.
ACGCTACCCCTCGCGCGACGCTGGCTCACCTCCCTCTATGTTCGCTATCAGGGGCAGGTCATCCTCATTGACTGTGGAGAGGGCACACAGATAGCGGCACAGGAGGCAGAGCTCTCCCTCAAGGCCGTTGACATCCTCCTCATCACGCACCTGCATGCTGACCATATCAGTGGCTTACCAGGGCTGCTCCTCAGCATGGGCAATATGGGCAAGACAAGCCCCCTGCGCATCTATGGGCCATCGGGCACAAAACGCATTGTCTCCGCCCTCTGCACTATCGCGCAGGGCATTCCTTTTGAACTTATCGTGGAAGAATGGAGCAAGCCACAGGAAGAAATAGCCCTTGGTGACTGCCAAATCAAGGCCTTCCGCGTCCTGCATGGTGTTATCTGCTACGGCTACAGCATCACGCTACCACGTAAAAGAAAGTTTGACCCCCAACGTGCAAGGCAACTCCCCATCCCCATCAGTCAGTGGAAAGTACTGCAAAATGGTCAGAGCGTAGAACATGAGGGCATCACCTACACACCCGATGATGTGCTAGGTGCTCCGCGCTCTGGGCTAAAGCTATGCTACTGCACCGACACACGCCCGCTACCTGTGATTAGCGAGATGGCGGCCGATTCCGATCTCTTTATCTGCGAGGGTATGTACGGCGACCCCGATATGCAGATGAAAGCCTTGGAAAACCAGCACATGCTCTTTAGCGAGGCTGCCATGCTAGCAGCACAGGCAGGAGGTGTCAAAAAGCTATGGCTGACGCACTTTAGCCCAGCCATGCCCAATCCTCGCCATTATATAGACCAAGCCACGCGACACTTTGAAAATACATTCGTGCCGCGTGACGGTTGGAAGGAAACTCTGCTCTTTGCAGAGAATGAGGAGAATTAAACCTCCTTGCTCATCTGCTGACGGCAGGCTCTGACCGTGTTCGCCATGAGCATGGCAATGGTCATAGGACCTACTCCACCAGGTACGGGAGTGATGTAAGAGCACTTGTCCTTTACGGAGGCAAAGTCCACGTCACCTACAATGCGATAACCGCGTGGTCTATCAGGAGCATCGATGCGGTTGATGCCCACGTCAATGATGACGGCACCGTCTTTTACATAATCCGCTGTGACCATTTCTGCACGACCTACGGCAGCCACGATGATGTCAGCTGTGCGGCAGAGGGCGGGCAGATCCTTTGTGCGAGAGTGGGCAACAGTAACAGTGGCGTTAGCATCCTTGCTCATCAGGAGATGTGCCATGGGCTTGCCGACGATGTGGCTGCGGCCGATGACGACAGCGTGCTTGCCCTCTGTGCTGATGTTATAGGCTTTGAGGAGCTCCATGCAGCCCATGGGCGTGCAGGGTACAAAACCGTCTTTGACTTCTAGGACGAGCTTTGCGACATTGATGGGATGAAAGCCGTCCACGTCCTTTTCTGGTGCAATGGTATCAATAACTGCCTCCTCGTCAATATGACTGGGTGGAGGGCTCTGGACAAGAATGCCGTGGATTTTCTCATCGGCGTTGAGTTCCTTGATGAGGGCAATAAGCTCTTCTTGGCTTGTATCAGCCGCTAAAGCGTATTTGCGGGAGTACATACCCAACTCTGCGCAGGTCTTCACCTTTGAGGCAACATAGACCTCAGAGGCAGGGTCGTTACCAACTAGGACCACTGCTAAACCGGGCTGGTGACCCTGTGCGCAGAGTTCTGCGATTTCTCCTTGGAGTTTGGCTTTGATTGCTGCCGATGTTTCTTTTCCGTCAATTATTGTGCTCATGTTCTCGTTTTATTTGTGTTATTGGGATGCTTTGGGTAGAAAATCGGGGGCACCTAGGCTGATGGCTTCGGCCACTTGTTGCTCATAGTCTTGGTGCTCTTCCTCACTGATGTCCTTGGGGACATGGATGGGAGCACTCCAGTAGATGTCAACGCGTGAAAAAGGTTTGGGGATGATGAACTTGTCCCACGCTTTGTTGATGCGCCAGTAGGAACTGAAGTTCATAGAAAGTCCAACGATGGGTACGCCTGTGACAGCGGCGAGTCGCACACAACCCGCGGTCATGCCATAGAGTGGTCCTTTGGGACCATCGGGAGCAATGCACATGCTAGCTCCGCGCTTCACCTCCTTGCACATGCCTATGAACACGGCCACAGCACGTCTATTGCGAGAGCCACGTAGGGTGCGCATGCCAAAGAGTTCTGCCACGCGGGTGAGCAGTGCGCCGTCTTTGCTCGCGCTGGTTATCATGCACATGGGCACGCTGGGGCGCGGCTTGATGAGGTAGCGGTAGGCGTAGCAGGGGGTGAGGGTTCTATTATGCCAGAGGGTGAATATGCGCTGCTGCTTACCAGCAGTATTCTTTTCCTCCTCTGTCGCATAGTGGATACGAAAGCGCAGGGTCGCTGAAAGAAGGCGGATAAAAAGCCACAGTACCCAACCCAAAAGTTTGGTGTAGCGCGCTTCGCGCAAATCGGTATGCTGTGAACGACTCATTAGAAAAGAGTGGAAGAAGATCCTTCTGTGCGCACTGGCTCTGGCAGGGGTTTGAGATTCTGGGCTGGGGGCAGCACAGTCTTTCCGTTCTCTTGCAGAGGCACTCTAGCACCCGCAGGTAAGGCTGGGGCTGGTGCTGGCGTGATAGAAGAAGGGGCAGTAGGCACTGGGGCGGGCACAACGGGCGCTGGGGCTTGTGGTGTTGGAGCGACTGCTCCCTGTGTTGGTTGAGGTGTTTGAGCACCCATAGCTCCTGCGGCGGAAGCATTTTTGTAACGTTCACTCAGTTGCTCTACAGAGGTATCCAAGGAACGACGCTGCTCGGCACGCTTCGCGCGCTCCTCGCTCTTGGATGCTTCGAGCACAGCGGCATTATCCTGAGGTGCACGTGCTGTACCACTCACCGTTGTGTTGAGCCAAGCGAGAGTGCCTTTTTCTTCAAAGACGGGGTCACAAATACCATCCATGTACTCAGCCCTCATGAGGGTGGCAGGCAGACCATAGTTGAGAACACCGTTGATATTACCCACTGCATCTATTTGAAGAGAGCCTTCGAGGGTGATGAGATGCTTCTCCGCCATGCCTTCTTCGTCAAATTGGAGACTGAGATGATCTGCGGTAGCGTCAAGCTCTACTTGAGCACGTGGGATATTAAGGGTTATGTAATTGCTACGTCTATCAGCAGGCAGATGGCTCTGAATGATAGAAAGTGCAGGCAAAGCACGCCACTGCACATTTTCCAAATAGAAAATACCGCGACTATCAGGTGTACCACCTTGTGGTTTGAAGCTCAACTGAGAATCGTTGACACCAGCACTCTCTACGACATTAGATTTTAAGGTACCAGTAAAGAAGGATAAAAGTCGAGAACCTGTGAGAACATCTAGAGACATCGCATGGCAATTCATATCATAAGCCCCGTACACGGAATCTCCATTCATAATCGTACCTGATACGCTCATGCGTGCATCTTGTGCGTCAAGGGAACTCACCTTGTTCTTGATAGGCATGGTGAGTTCTAGGTTCAGCTCATTAACACCAGCATCCGAAACACGGAATCGAGCATCGACTATCTCAAACTCCCTCCATCTGCGAACGATAAAGCTACCATTATCTAGAACAGCTGTATAAGATCTTTCTGTCTGCTTGTTACGCGTAACATACAACTCTGTTTTTACGATAGAAAGAGGAGATGTGCCTAAATCCTCACCTATAGTGAGATTGAAATCGGGGCAGATCAGGCGGTTGATTTCTATCATCTCCGACAAATCGGGCAGAGACATACGCATCTCATCCGCGTCAGCGCGCATGACAAAATTGATACGATTGACCTTCATCGAGTCTGTCGCATACACCCCGCGCAGTACGCCTGACTTGAGCAGGTCGGCACTGATGCCAGTAAGTTCTATGCGATCAATCAGAGAATGGCTGGACTCGGCAAAATGTATGGTGGCACTGCTGGCCTGCATCTCAAAGCCCTTTATCTCTATACCACTGATTTCGACTAGCTCCGCACCAAAGGCAGTCTGTAGCTTGCCAGAAAGCTTTTCGAGTGAATCAGAATTACTCAGGTTGTAGAGGTTCCATAAAAAATAGAGCATAAAGCCAGCAAAGCTAGCTAAAAGCACAAATACACCCAAGAGGAAGATGCGGCGGGAGTGGCGGCGCTTATCCTTCTCTGTGATGAGGACACGGCGCTTGCGCGTTACACGCACTACCTTACTACCATCTTCGCGCGTAACAACCTCACGATTACTCTCTTGCCCAGGCTTCTCCTCGTGAAGCTTGTTGATAATATCGCGAACTTGTGCCTTTTCTTCTTGGTTATACTTGTCGTTGGTATTCATTATGGGCTAGACCTTTATAGGGACAGGGGGCACTAATTACCCATGACGTTGATGGGGCGTTTCCCCGTCTGTGCGTCGAGACCTGTGGGGTCAATGATACTCACCTGCGCAAAGAAAAGCAAGACTCGTTTTTCTGTACGAGAGCCAGAAGAGCGGAATAGGCGTCCCATATAAGGGATGTCACCGAAGATAGGCACCTTGTCTTCAAACTGGATTGACTTTGCCTCATGCAGTGCTGCAAAGACCACAACATCGCCAGTAGAAAGCTCTAAGGAGGTATTCACCATCTGACGGTCAAAAATGGGTTGCACAATACGGTTTTCCGTAATCATGATAGATTCAATTGTGTCATCATTGGCAATGGCACTCAAAATGGGGGTACCCCAGTTGACAAAGCCAGAAAATTCATTAAGCACAACGGTCAAATCCACGACGGCGGAGTCACCCTCGGGGCTGAGCTGAGCACGGTGTACGGCCATGGTGGCACCTATACCGTTGAATTGCTCTTCTGTCGTCCCGACAAACTCAAAGGCAGAGGGGTGAGCAGGTGCAGCAATGGGAGCAGTCACAATACCGCCACCGCCGTCATCCTGTTGATCATCATCGTTGTCATTGTTATTATCAAACTGATCACCCTGATTATTACTTTGCAGCTGTGGTTCTGTGTACTCACTAGGGACAAAGAATTCTCTCACATTAGCAAAGAGAATCTGTCTATCTTCTCCCGCAGAAAAGAGAACCTGTGGGTTGGAGAGCATGTCTGTGCCCTTCATTTGGCTGAGACCACGCATGAGCACGGTCAGGTCAGCACCAGACCAAATACCTCTAAATCCAAGGATGGTAGGGCTTTTCTCCTGCGCGCCTGCCGCAAAAGCCTGCGCAGAGCCAGAAGAAATCAATCTGTCAATGCTGGAAGTATTGAGTACCTGTGCACCAGAGCGCAACCCAGTCGTCACGCTGGGAGCAGAGCCTGTTTCATTGATAACGGAGTCGGTACTCGTGAGGCCACTGAAAATGGACTCTGCGGCCTGCACACCACCTCCCGCGAAGACGGCATCACTGATGCTACCTTGTATCAACCAGTCAAAGCCGAGTTCTTCAAGGTTTTCCTCCTTCACGCTCATAGAATAAACATTGAGCAAAATTTGCCTATCAGTCATCTGGTTCGATGAGAACAACTCCCCAAGGCGGCTGAGGTTGAAATCCGTATTGACCACAGTCAGGGTCTGTGTGGCGTTAGAGTATCGAGCACTAGCGCCAGCAGGGAAGACGACCCCCATGCTCTTGAGTTGCTCCTGAGGACTGATGCGACGCATGGAAACCCCAGAGGAGTCACCAAACTCACTTTCTTCCTCATCTGCGCTAGCTAGCTTTGAGCGGAAGAATGAAGGATGCACCGAGAAATGACGCGTACGCAGCGGGCCAAAGTCCTCACCAGAGTAGGTGAGCTCCACGCCCTCGGGCAGCAATTGATACTGAATACCCAACTGCTGGGTAGCAATTTCCAAGACCTGAAGCAGGTTGACATTAGAAAGATTCAGAGAGATAGTGCGCTTCATTAGCGATTGATAGTGAGAACTATCAGCAGAACCAAAGTTTTCAATAACATTGAATCCGCCTCCTGCAATATCACCACGGGCAGCGGCTTGACGGATCTGACCGTTGAGCACATCAACAAACTCTGTCACACTCACCTCTTCCAAGTCGAGGCGGGGAACATTGATGGCGGAAAGAGCCTCATTGATACGAATGGCGGCATCAGCCACAGACTGCTGATTGGATGGGAGAATAACACTTGTTTGATCCTCCCAAGAGACACTGTTTTCCTCTGTGAGTTTAGCACCCCAAGAGCCGTCTACCTCTGCAAGCATTCTTGAGCGGAGCTCATCATGTGCAACGCCAAAATATTCTGAGCGATAGCGATGAACTTGTGCTATACCACGTTGAGCAGCCTTGTTGTACTTATCTATCTTGAGCACTGCTTCAAAGGTCTTGAGCGCGGCATCAAAATCAGCCAACTCCATGTAGGAATAGCCCAAGGTAAGCAGTCGGTTCACCTCGCGGACATCACCCACATGCTGGGGATTGAGGGCGGGATTTGTTTGAATAGGGTCTAGAGTCTTCTCTAACTCTAGCTTGGCGCGAGCCCCCTTGGGGTTGAGTTCCACCGCTTCCTTGAGGAAGGAGGTGGCCTCTTCTCGGCGACCTACCTCGCGGTAGTCTATAGCCTTTGCCACAAGGGCATCTGAGAGGCTCAATTCAATAAAGGAAATCTGAGTCTTGGTGGCTTCTGCCCTTGGGATAAGAGAAAGGGCCTTGCGGTAAGATTCTACCGCCTCGGTATAACGCCCTGCACTGTATGCATGTCTAGCTGTTTGCACCTCTAACATAGCGGAACGAACAGCCTCTTGTCGGCGGTTAATCTCTTGATCCATATCTTCCTGCGCAGGTGCAGCAAGATGAGTGGCGGGCAGTACGCTTCCGGAGAGAGGAAGCGAAAGACTCAAAAGGAGTAATAAGCTGGATGCATGATACTTCATCATTAGTAGAAGGAACTCTAGCACATTAGCCCCCCCAAGTCACTCACAAAATGACCATTTCAAGAAAAAAAATTGAGCAATA
>CAYJON010000028.1:11689-19666 GCA_964371795.1 uncultured Akkermansia sp.
CAATATCACAAAAGAGCCGCCCAATTGGGGCGGCTCTTTGAGAATGTGTTCTTGCAGACTGCGCTTAGTAGCTGTCTACCAGATTGCGGATGCGCTGGTTCACGCCAGTGAGGCGGGAGCGGAGCTGCTCGCGGTAGTCATCCATGTCAGGCATGGGACCAGCTGCTGCGCCTGATAGGATGGCTGCTTCAGCGATGGCTGGGCAGAGGTATTCTATCATGCGTGGGTCAAAGGGTTTGGGTATCACGTAGTCGCGACCAAATTCCAGAGGCACACCACCGTTAGCATCCACGACTTCCTGTGGTACAGGGAGGCGAGCCAAGTCCGCGAGGGCGCGGGCGGCAGCAATTTTCATCGCTTCGCTAATTGTTGTTGCCTCCACATCCAAAGCTGCGCGGAAGATGTAAGGGAAGCAGCTAACATTGTTCACCTGATTAGGCCAGTCACTGCGGCCAGAGCCCATGATGCAATCGGGATTACCTTCCTTCGCGTCGGCGTAGGTGATTTCTGGGTCAGGGTTAGCGCAGGCAAAGATGATGGGGTTAGCAGCCATGCTGCGCACCATTTCTTTCTTGAGCAAGTCCTTCTTGGAGAGTCCAAGGAAGATATCAGCACCCTGCAAGGCCACCTCTAGGGTGCAGTCCTCGCTCTGCGCAAACATGGCCTTGGTGCTATGTAGGTCAAGACGACCTGTATGCAGCAATCCGCGGGAGTCAAACATGTAAATGTTTTCGCGGCGTATGCCCAGAGCCATGTAGAACTTGGCACAGGCTATACCCGATGCACCAGCACCACTGACCACGCACTTCATATCCTGAAGCTGACGGCCTGTCAAGTGAGCAGCATTGAGCAATGCCGCACCGGAGATAACAGCTGTGCCGTGTTGGTCATCATGGAAAACAGGAATATTCATTTCCTCGCGGAGGCGTTGCTCTACGATAAAGCATTCTGGTGCCTTAATGTCTTCTAGGTTGATTGCGCCAAAGGTTGGCTCCATGGTCTTAATGACCTCGATGAGTTGCTCTGGCTTGGCTATATCCAGTTCGATATCAAAGGCATCAATGTCTGCATAGACTTTGAAAAGCAGAGCTTTACCCTCCATAACAGGTTTTGAGGCGAGTGCGCCAATATTACCCAAGCCCAGCACGGCTGTGCCGTTGCTGATGACGCCAACGAGGTTGTTGCGTCCTGTGTATTTGGAAGCGAGTTTGGGATTTTTTTCGATTTCGAGGCAGGGATCTGCCACGCCGGGTGAATAGGCTAATGTGAGGTCTTCCTTTGTGTAGCAAGACTTGCAGGGAAGCACTTCTAGCTTTCCTGGGCGGGGATGCTCATGGTATTCCAGAGCTCGTTGCTTGATATTGTCTTTTTTCATGTTCTTTTCAGGCAAAAACGTAGCCCATACAATAGCATTACTTGCGTGGCTTGGCAAGCAATTTCTCTGTTCTAGTTTCTAAATTTTGCTAGCTTGCCTCTATCTGAGAATTATGCTACAGTTCGCCCATGAAGTTTCTTATCACGGCAGGTCCTACGCGCGAGGCAATAGACCCTGTGCGCTACCTGAGCAATCATTCCTCTGGCCGCATGGGTTATGCCCTAGCTGGTGCTGCGAGGCATGAAGGGCACGAGGTGCTACTCATCTCTGGCCCAACGCAACTTGATGTACCCGCTGGCGTGGACTTCATCTCCGTAGAATCTGCCCAGCAGATGTATGATGCGGTACGCGACATGATATCTAGCGTGGATGTGGTCATCCTCTGCGCCGCGGTGGCTGACTACCGCCCTGTCATTGTCAGCGATCAAAAAATCAAGAAGGACGAAGAGCAACTCTGCCTGCAACTGGAACGCACTCCTGATATATTAGGCAGCGTGCGAGAGGTCTTCGGCTTTGAAAAAGTGCTGGTGGGTTTTGCCGCAGAGACAGAAAATGTCATAGCCAACGCCCGCATCAAGCTCAACAGAAAGCAATGCGACTTCATCGTTGCCAATGATGTATCACGCAGTGACATTGGCTTCAACTCCCGCGAAAACGAGGTCACCCTCGTCTATCCCGACCGCGAAGAGCATCTCCCCATCAACACCAAGGAGCAAATTGCCCTCGCCATCGTACAACACGCCCTCATGCTCCATTACTCATGAAAGTCACCTTAGAGATGCTGGGATGGGATGCCTTTTTCAGCGATGCCTTTGAAGCCCTACGCGCGGAGAACCCGCAGTGGTATCCAGCGCGCATCATACGCGAAACAAAAATCAACTTCACCGTCATTGCCAAGGGAAAGGGCGACCACGATGTCGTGCTCTGTGGAAAGCTTTGGCATGATGCCGTGAATGATGCCGACCTACCCAATGTGGGTGACTGGGTGGCAGTTGACCCCGGTCAAGGAGAAGATTTACCTGTCATCCGCGCCCTACTGCCCCGCAAGACCTGCTTTTCTCGCAAAGCCCCTGGTCGCAGCTCCGCGCAGCAAGTGATTGGCACCAATGTAGACCTCGTTGTCATCGTCACGGATGCCCTTTCTGATTACAACCCACGTCGCATAGAGCGTTACCTCACACTGGTGAGAAAGAGTGGCGCACGCGCCATGGTGCTCATCAACAAAGAAGACCAAACCCCAGCGGAGCAGATGGCAGCCGCCGTCGCAGAAATCAAGGCTCTGGATGCAGAGTTGGAAGTCTACCCCGTTGTCGCCCTCTGGAAAAAAGGCTACCCGCGTCAACTGCGCCGCGTTCCCAAGGGCATGACCCTCACCCTCGTTGGATCTTCTGGCGTGGGAAAAAGCACCCTAGTCAACTCCCTGCTGGGTGATGAGTGGCTGGAAACAGGCGGTGTCAACAACGTGACAGGAAAGGGTCGCCACACCACCGTCGCCAGAGAACTAGTCGTCCTATCAGGCGGAGGCGTACTCATTGACAACCCTGGTATGCGCGAAATCCAGATGTGGACAGATGCTGCAACCCTCAGAGCACAGTTTGATGACCTGACCCAACTGGGCATGGAATGCCGCTTTTCCGACTGTACCCACCAAAAGGACGCAGGCTGCGCCATACGTGCTGCCTTGGAGGACGGCAGCCTTTCCCCAGAACGCTACGAACACTTCTTGCACCTCGAAGAAGAAGTCACCGAACTGGAGCGCATGGCAGAAAAGCGTCGCATGACCCTAGAGCGCGTCACACGCCGCGCCAAAAAGAACACCATGCGCAACAAGCAAGACCGCGAAGACCAAAAACGACGCTGGAAACCGCACCAGAGTTATTGACTCATGATATGAAAAAATCTCTTTTATATCCCTTGCTCAGCTTGCAAATTATATCCTGTACAAACCCTACAGAATATAGCAATCTATCAGCTTCTTCTCTCATTAATAATTCACTTGATAGCCGTCTTCAGGTAGGAGAAATATGCCGCGACTTTCTTGATGATGAACTATCGGAGGCGCAAGCTGTCCATCAATTAGATATTCAACGACAGAAGCTTGCCAAAATCAAACCTTACTTAGATACCGAAATAGAATTACTGAGAAAGAGCTCACAATTTCATAAAATATGCTTCAAGAGTAAAGTTTATTCTTACATGTACGCACACATGATTCCTCTCGCCAGAGGACATAAGGCACAAGAAAAACTCTATTCCAAAAAGAGCTCTCATAGCGCTGTACACGAAGCCCTCAGTAAGTATGATGATATTTTACCAGATAACTATATCTACCTAGTTGACTCCAACATAAGTTTAAAAGACATTCAATTGCAAAGAAAATTTCAAGAAGCCATTGTTGATGCCGATCTTCATACCGTACGCCAAATGATGCAGGCAGAGGAAAATCAATTTGCTACTGCTGATGCCCAAACGATAGAAAAGTATTTAAGGCTTGCCATCCAGAGCGATAGCCCTTCGATGTTCCGTTTTTTTCTTAAAAAGAGACCTGATGTCAATAAGACCATGGGATCTTATGAGCATACTCTGCTCATGATTGCAGCAAAAGAAGGTAAATCTCAAATTACTAACTATCTATTAAATCATGGAGCAAGTAAAACGATCAATCAATTCAATAAATTAGGAACAACAGCATTGATAGAGGCTGCTTGCAATGGGCATCCTAAAATCATGAGTCAATTGCTCCGCCATGGCGCAAATATCAACGCTGCGAATGAATTTGATGAAACAGCTCTTGAAAAAGCTGTCTCATACGGAAAAATTTCTTCTATTTCTTTGTTACTAAAACATTCCAAAGCTATTAGTCATTTTGATAAAAGATTACAGAAATGCATCAATATTGCTAAACAGCTTAATTACATGGATGTAGTGAGTCTTTTGCTGAAATATCAATGAGCTACCAAAGGAATCATTTACTCCTCTGCATCTTCGTCATTTTCAAATAAAGAGAATACAAAGCCAACAGTATTCGCATAGAGCATTCCTCCCGTTATACCAGCAATGGTTAGGGGAATATCCACAACAATGTGCGTTGTTGTGCCAGCGATTTTGCCAGTCAGATTTGTTTCTGTATTATACTTCCAGCCGGACACTTTGTAATCGAGGGCACGCAGTTTGGCCTCTAATCGAGGTACAGTAATACGGGACACTTCTTTATACTCTTTATGCTTTGCGTCAATATCATACGATTTGCCAAAGCTTGAAAGTTTCTCGATGTCTTGTTTGCTATGTGGCAGATTGAGTGCCACCAATATACGCCTCGCATCTTTTTCATTACTAGGCATGTCCAAGTGGGCATAGACTTGTTTGGCAGGTTCAGCCTTCATGCGTTCGCCACCGCCTAAAGAGCAACGCGTATCCAGTAAATGCCTGCTCGACCAGTCCCCGTAGAGATAAGACAAATAAGGCTGATCAGTCAACGTCGTCGATACAGAAATGGGGAAATAGTAGTAAATTAATCCCTTTTCATCAACATATTTTACTATTTCATCGCGCAAGACATGCCAATCGGCATCAGAGTAAGCTTCTACTCCATCATACACCCCATTGTTGCATAAGCCTTCCACTCGCGTTGAAAACGATGTCGCAACTGCCCCCAGTCGGCAAGAGCTCAGGAGATTCACGCATAACAATCCTACAAGAATTAAAGAGATAGAGCGACTACGATTGCTTTTCATGATATCATGTTAACAAAGCACACTGTAGTAGCAAGCAAATAAATTAGCCCCCCTCCTAACAATTCACTTGCAAGGAGGAGGCACATTTGCTAGGCTATTACGGTATGAATTATCGACACCTCGTTCCGTTAATCCTCTGCGCGGCAAGTTTTCTTCAGGCTCGCGAAGTAACAAATCTTAATAAGGACTGGGACTTCACTCATGGCTCTCTCGTTGGTAGCAATGAATATCAAAAAGTCAGCCTTCCCCACACATGGAATCTCGATGCTCTAGAGGGCAAGTTAGATTACTACCGAGGACTGGGCAATTATGGCAAAAAGCTGCATGTCCCCGCTGCGTGGAAGGGCTCTCGCCTCTACCTGCGATTCAAGGGCGCGAACACCATTGCCAATGTCTTCGTCAACGGAAAGCATCTTGCAGAGCATAGGGGCGGTTACAACGCCTTTGCCGTTGACATCACGGATGCAGTCAACTATGGCAAGGATAACCAGATCTACGTGCGTGTCAACAATGCTCAATCTCTGGACATCATGCCCCTCTTGGGCGACTTTAATATGTATGGTGGTCTCTACCGCGATGTGGAGCTCATACGCCTTGACCCCACGCACATTGCCCTAGATGATTACGGCTCACGCGGTGTCTACATAGACCAAAAAACCACCAAGGAGCAATCTGACATCACCACGACGGTAAAGCTCAACCAGCCCGCGCAAGTAAAAATCACCCTCCGCGATGCAGAGGGCAAGGAGGTAGCCAGCAGCACCAGCAAAAAGGCTGTCAAGGAGCAAAAGCTCTCCCTCCAGCTGAAAAACCCCCGCCTCTGGAATGGTCGCAAAGATCCCCACCTCTACCGCGCCGAGATTCAGGTGCTCAAGAATGGCAAGGTCACTGACAGCCTCACCGAGGATATAGGCCTGCGCTTTTTCCATGTTGACCCCGAAAAGGGCTTTTTCCTCAACGGAGAGCACCTACAACTGCGCGGTGTCTGCCGCCATCAGGACTATGCAGAGATAGGCAACGCCCTGCACCCCCATCATCATGAGCAGGATATGAAAATCATGCTCGAAATGGGAGTCAATGCCATACGTCTCGCCCACTACCCACAGGATGAATATGTCTACGACCTCTGCGACAAGTACGGCATGATAGTCTGGGCAGAGATTCCCTTCATTGGGCCCGGTGGCTACCGCGACAAGGGTTTTGTCGATCAGCCCTCTTTCAAGGAAAATGGCAAGCTGCAACTCATCGAGATGATACGCCAGAATTACAACCACCCTTCCATCTGCTTCTGGGGACTTTTTAATGAGCTCAAGCCCCATGGCGATAATCCCTCAGCTTACCTCAAGGAACTGCACACCCTCTCCCACAAGGAAGACCCCAGCCGCCCCACTGTTGCCGCCAGCAACATAGATGACCCCATGAACATGATTACCGATGCCATCGCGTGGAACAAGTACTACGGCTGGTACGGTGGTGATGCAGCGCACATAGGTACATGGGCTGATAATACCCACAAGAAAATGCCCAAACGCCCCATTGGCATCAGTGAATACGGCGCGGGTGGCAGCATTTTCCACCAGCAGGAGGAACTCAAAAAGCCTGTTGCCAACAGCTACTGGCATCCAGAAAACTGGCAAACCCACTTCCACGAAGAGCATTGGAAGGCCATAGACAAGCGCCCCTTCATCTGGGGTAGCTTTGTGTGGAATATGTTCGACTTCGGTGCTGCACACCGCACAGAGGGCGAGGTGAAGGGCAAAAACGACAAGGGTCTAGTCACTTTTGACCGAAAACACAAGAAGGACGCCTTTTTCTTTTACAAGGCTAATTGGAACAAGGACGACCACTTTGTCTACATAGCCGATCGCCGCCTCACAGAAAGAAAGCAGGCCAATACCACCATCAAGGCCTACAGCAACTGCCCAGAAGTAGAGCTGATACTCAACGGTCAATCACAGGGCAAGCGTCAGGCAGATTACGGCACATTCACCTGGCCAGTCACCCTCCAATCGGGTAATAATGTTGTAGAAATTGTCGATGGCGACAAGAAATACAGCGACAAGGCGGAGTTCATTTTAAAATAAAAAGTGCCAGCGTCTCATTTTTTACTTGCCAAGAGAAAAATGAGACGCTATACTTCGGTGGGGCTGTAGCTCAGTGGTTAGAGCAGGGGACTCATAATCCCTTGGTCGCGGGTTCGAACCCCGCCGGCCCTATATTTTTCTTTTTTGTCGGACACATTACACACTGAGCTCCTGTATTCATTATTATGCCCAAGACTGCAATCATCAGCGACATTCATGCTAATTTGCACGCACTCTCCGCAGTCATTACCGATGTACAAGAGCAGGCTTGCACGGACATTGTCTGCCTAGGCGATATAGTGGGTTACAATGCTTATCCTAGTGAGTGTCTTGACTACATACGCAATCTCAACTGCCCTATAGTCAAGGGCAATCATGACCAAGAGGTCGCCAGCCCATCAGAGCAGAAAATGAACGCCATGGCAAAGCATGCTATGGAGTGGACTCAGGAAAGATTGACCGATGAGCAAAAGGACTGGCTGCGTAAGTTACCTTACAAGAGCTTTGTGCGCTCCAGCTTTGCCCTAGTCCACGCTTCCTCTGATCAGCCTCAGAAGTGGAACTACATCCTCAATACCAATGATGCTGCCGCCAACTTTGGCAAGCAGCTATCACCCATATGCTTTCATGGGCACACGCATGTGCCACGTGTTTTTTACTTGAACTCTGGACAGGCAGGTGAGGACACGGCCTTAATAGAAACACTGCGTGCAGAAGGCGAGGCGAGCTTTGCCCCTGTGCAGGGAGTCAAATACTTTGTCAATGTCGGATCTGTGGGACAACC
>CAYJON010000029.1:0-19435 GCA_964371795.1 uncultured Akkermansia sp.
CTGACGAAAATCCTCTCACGAGCACTCCTTGCGAATTGCGAGAACTCCCCATGAGCAGAAAAATAATCATTAGAGCATAAATCTACTACAGGATTTTGCTCAATCTGCCTCATCTTATCAGATTTGGCATCTACAATAGTGTAAAAACGGCCATCTTCAAAGTAAGCATCTACTATACGCACAGTAGGCCTATCGCCATCTATGGTAGCGAGAGATAGAGGAGGATAAGGAAGCGAGAACTAAAAGTGAAAATCGGGGCATATAATAAATCTTACTGTACTCTTAGTTCATGTTAATAACAAAAGTTAGATTTGGTCCAAAAGACAGACGAGTTGAGAAATTTCCTTGCGCTGGGGGGTGAAGTGTGGTAGCTTAGGTGTATGAAATCACTTCGTTTTGCTGTGCTGGCTCTTGCTTTGCCCCTTGTTTTTGCTGAGCCTCAGGAGGCGGAAAAGAATGCTGCTATTCCTCCTGCTGTGCAGAAGGCGGTGGAGGGCTATGCGAAGAATGCGGCTGTCTGCGATTTTCTAATTCGCTTTACCTGTGCTGGCATTAATGGACAGGCCGATTATTTGGAGCATCATGCGGCAGAGACAGATACGTCGCGCTTTGAGTTGGCGTTGAATGTGCTACAATCTGTTTCTGCTGAGGGCTTGCCAGAGGAGCTGCAATCCTATCTCAAGAGCTGTGAGGCTATAGAAATAGAGGCTATTAAGCAAATGAAGGCTGCGAGCACTGCGGAGGAAAAGTCCCGTATCAAGGACGACCGCACGCAGCAGATGGATGCTCTAGCGGCCAAGTATCCCAGTATTGCTCTGCTGATGGACAGCGAGTCGAGCTATTTCATCGCTATTGTCGGCATGAATATCAAGGAGGAGATGGCTAAAGTCGCTCAACCCATTATTGCCAAGCTGCGCCGCAATGAGATGACTTATGCAGAATCCCGCCGATTAGCAGCTGAGGGAATGCGCGCTATAACAAAGAGAATGGAGCAAGATCGCAGCAGCGGCACTGAGTAGTTATTGCTTTTCTGCCTCGTCGCCTTTGCGTAGGGCTTTGAGGGTGCGTGTCAGTGCATCTATGTCATCGTCGCTTAGGCTGTCAAGGCGGTCTAGCTCTTGCTTGATTTGCTCTACGATGACTTGACGACTACCGAGTGGGCTTTGTCGCTCTGTTTTGCTCTTGGTGATGAAGGTGGTGATGGTACTAGCTATCAAGCCGATGAAAATAACACCTATGCCCATGAGCCCAATGGCGATGAGCTTTCCTGCGGCAGTGACAGGAACGACATCACCGTAGCCCACGGTGGTGACGGTGGTCACTGCCCACCAACCAGATTCAAAGAGGCTGCGCTTCTCAAAGTAGTGAAAACCCCAAGCCGCTACTGCTATGAGCATGAAGAAGAGCGCGATGGCGTACTTGAAGCCGCAGGTGTCAAAGAAGTTGCGCGCGCGATTCATGAATCGCATCAGGTAGGCTATGCTGCGCAGTAGTTGGAAGAGGTGGCGAAGCGATTGGTCGCTGAGCAACAGATTGACGGGCAGCAAGGCGACGAATTCCCACAGATGATTCTTGATATGTTGCTTCCTTGCCAACCAAGAGGGACAGCGGTAGAGGGCTACCACGTAGTCTATTAGAAAGAAAAAGTATATCAAAGAGCTAGCGAGGTAGCTCAATCCTGTACCCACGCCCATAAAGTGCATTATCGCCAAGATGAGGGCACAGAATGCCAGACAGCATGAGACTATTTCATAGGTGATGGCGAGGTGATGATGCTGGCTGGGGCTGAGGTGTGACATGGGTGCTCTGTCACAGATTGTAACTTAATCTGCTGGCAATAGCAAGCGGTTAGACTTGCTAGCCCGCTGTGCCTCGTGCTTTCTTTTCAAGGGCTTTTTTCATTTCCTCTTGAAGTTCTGCCTTGTTTTTGTGGAAGTCGAGGGTGTATTTTTTCCAATTGAGGATGAGGTGCGCGTCGCCGTGGTAGAGGATATTGCCATCTTTGTCAAGGACATAGGCGTGGGGTATGCCGCTGTGTTTTCTCATGTGTTTTTCTAGCGATCCCATTTTCATGGTACCCGCGAAGCTTGCCTTGTAGTCGGTGAGAAACTTTGTGCCCGTCTGCTCATCCTTATCCGCGCTCCAGAGGATGAGTTCTACTTCTTGGCTTTTTTGTATTTCTGGATAGATGGCGGCAATGGCTGGCAATTCTTTACGGCAGGGGGCGCACCAGCTGGCAGAGCGCAGGATGATGTAGTATTGCGCCTTGGTATTGGGTTGGGCGTTAAAGAAGCTCATGTTGCGGAGCTCTGCTGCCATGCTGCGCTCCGTAGCTGGCTGCTGTTTGCTCTGGGCGGGGCTGAGGTCGGCACATAGTGCACCGAGTGCTAGAAAGGATAAGATGAGCTTCATATTGACAGAAAAAAGGGGCATCTCTCTATTGCTGAGAGACGCCCCCTGATGTTTGGAATATTTATTTCACGCCTGTGTGTGTCTTCCAGTCCTTGACAATGCTGCCATGACCATTCTTGATGACCTTGCCGTTCTTGTCGATGATGGTGGCGTTAGGTACGCCGTTGGACTTCACGTAGCCAGGGATGGGGGGTACGCCCATGACAACGGGGAAGTTGCCCTTGTGCTGTGTGAGGAAGCCAACTGCGGCCTTTTCATTGCGGTCAGCGCTGAGGAGGATGAGCTCTACCTTGCCGCTCTTGAGCATATCCTTGTATGCTGCTACGACATGGGGCATTTCGCGCTGGCATGGTGGGCACCAGCTGGCGGAGTTGAGCAGGATGAAGTATTCTGCCTTGTGGTTGACCTTTGCGTCTGTGAGGTACTTGAGATCACGGATGATGGTTTGTACTTCTGTGAGCTTGGCTGCTTCTTCCTGCTTTGCAACTGCAGTGTCTGCAACGAAGCCTGTGGATACCGCTCCGACGAGGAGTCCAGCGGCTAATATGCTGTGAAGTGTATGCTTAAACATTCCTCAAGTATAACAGGCTTATTTGTCGTGTCAAGATAGAATAACGAATGTTTTCCTATCATGACACAATGATGTTTATAGGCGGAGTTAGCCTGCGAATTCTGCTTGCCAGCAGCGGGGCGAATGTGTAGAATTGGGACATATGAGTAAACTAGACGATCTTTTTGCCTTTCTTCGTATCCCCAGTGTTTCCGCCCAGCCTCAATATGCTCAGGATGTGAGCAATTGCGCTGACTTTCTCATCACAAAGCTAGCCTCCCTTGGCTTTGAAACCAAAAAGCATGAGACAGCTATTCACCCCATCGTGGTAGCAAAGAGCCCACGCGTCGAGGGTAAACCCACGGTTGTTATCTACGGTCACTATGATGTGATGCCTGTTGATCCCATCAATCTGTGGGATAGCGATCCCTTTGAGCCCGAAATCCGCGATGGTCGTATCTACGCACGTGGTGCATCCGATGACAAGGGCGAAATCATGGCTATCATCCATGGTGTGCAGGAGATTTTGGCAGAAGACGGTCAACTGCCTGTCAATATCACCTTCTTGCTGGAGGGTGAGGAAGAGCGCGGCAGCGAAACCCTCTTTGCTGCGGTTAAAGATCCTGACTTTGTCAAGGAGCTGGACTGCGACATCATCATGGTGAGCGACACAGGCATGGTTGCAGAGGATATGCCCACTATTTCCTATGGTCTCAAGGGTTTGTGCTGCTTTGAGGTAAAGCTGACTGGACCTGCCATGGATTTGCATTCTGGTCTCTTTGGCGGTGCTGTTGCTAACCCCATCACCACGCTTTGCGAGCTGATTGCAACCGTCTTTGATGCAGACAACCGCATCACGGTAGATGGCTTCTATGATGGCGTTGCAGAAATTGCCGAATGGGAGCGTCTCAACTGGAGCCGCGTGCCTGGTATGAGCAACCGCGAAATGGCAGAGCTGACAGGCGTACCCGCCCTGCGCACCGAAAAGGGTCTCACCGGCGCAGAGTGCGTCTACGCACGCCCCACATTCGAGCTCAACGGCATCTCTGGTGGCTATCAGGGTGAGGGCTCTAAGACCATTATCCCCACACAGGCCTTGGCAAAAATCAGCTGCCGCCTTGTCCCTGGTCAAGACCCCATGCGCGTGATGGACTGCGTGAAGCTCCACTTGGAAAAGCATTGCCCCGCCAATGTCACTATGGAGTTCATCCCCGGTCATGTGGGCGAGCCCTACATCAGTGACCCTCATTCTTTCTACGGCAAGGCCGCGCAGCGCGCGCTGGAAAATGTCTTCGGCGTCGCCCCTGTCCTCGTCAGAGAGGGTGGCTCTATCCCCATTGTCACAGAGCTCTCCCGCGTGTTGGGCAAGGATGCTCTCCTCGTGGGTATGGATCTGCCTGATGCACGTATTCACTCCCCCAACGAGAACATGCGTGTTTCCATCTACGAAAAGGGCGTGGAAATGGTGAAGAGTATCCTGCGCCTCATGGGTGAGCAGCAGTCCTAAGCCCCCTCTCCTCGCTTGCTCCTTTCTTTCTAGCATGAATGCGGCAGAAATCCAGAATGTGCACAAGAGCTTTCGTGGTTCATTTGGCGTAGGCTCTGTCTACGCGGTGAAGGGCGTTAGTCTCACCATACCAGAGGGGATGGTCTACGGACTCATTGGCCCCAATGGTTCTGGCAAAAGTACTATCATGAAGATGCTCCTCGGGCTATTGCGGCCTGATGAGGGCACTTGTCAGGTCTTTGCAAAGCCTGCCACATCTGCTCAGAATAGAAAGGAAGTGGGCTTCTTGCCCGAAAATCCCTATTTTTACAAATTCCTCTCAGGCCGCGAGACGGTGCGCTTTTATGCGCGTCTCTGCGGTCTGCGGGGCAAGCAACTGCGCGACCGCGCCGAAGAATTGCTAGAGCTAGTCGGACTGACGGATGCGGGCAATCGCCGTGTGGGCACTTACTCCAAGGGGATGTTGCAGCGCATAGGCTTGGCGCAGGCTCTTGTTCAGAGTCCCCGCCTTGTCGTACTGGATGAGCCCACAGCGGGTGTTGACCCCATTGGTTCACGCAATATAAGGGATATTATTCTCAAACTCAAAGATCAGGGGCTCACCGTCTTTCTCTGCTCCCACCTCCTAGAGCAGGTGCAGGAGATATGTGACCGCGTGGGCATCCTTTACCAAGGCTGCCTCATTGCGGAAGGTAGCATAGAGGAGCTCACCCGCGACGAGCAGCGGGAGCAAATCACACTCAAAAACGCCAGCCCAGAGCTAATCTCTCAGATGCGAGAGCTAGCAGGTGATTGCTGGCTGGAATCGCAGCCAGCGCGTAATTCGCTGGAGAATGTATTCCTCAAGGGCATAGCAGAGCAGCTCTCCAAGCAACAAGAGAAACAATGAAACCAACGCGACAACTAGCCCGCTATATCCTTATGTTCATGGGGATGCTGACGCTGGTTAGTTGTCGATCTTTCTTTGATGGACTCATTAGCCATGAGCTTGATAGCCTTATAATCAAAGAGGGGAAGAAAAAAGAGTCTTGGTATATCTATGACCCAGAGTACGACGATAGGTACTGCCTGCGCAATAGATTCCCCATGGGTTGGCAGCTCAAGGGAGTGAACCTTGGGCATTGGCAAGGCTATTCTCCTACCCCGCCGCATCGTCTTGTCATGGAGGCGAGAGGGGAGTTTTTCTTTCTGACAGAGGACTACCATTGGGATGGATTGTCCGTGGGTAAAACTCGCTACAATGACCTAGAGGCATCCCTCCTGCATGATGCGCTTTACCACGCTATCAAGGAGGGCGCGCCCATAGATCGCGTCATTGCGGATAATGCATTTTTCCAAGCCCAGCGCGAAAACAAGGGCAGCAGCCCCTATATGAGCTATGCCCTGCTGAGGTTGTTTGGTGGTTTTTATAACAGACCTGATGAGGAGAAAACCCTCCTCATACGTCCGCTGAAGCGATAGGAACATCAGTCTTTATATGCACATCTCTCTGTGGGAAGGGGATATTGATGCCGTTCTCGTTGAAGCTTTCGTAAATGCGCTCTCTCGCCTCGGATAGGGTGCTGGTACGCGCCTTTGCTGGCACCCAGACACGGACAAGCAGGTTGACAGAGCTGTCGCCAAACTCATAGAGCAACACTTTTGATTGATCAATGGGAGAGAGTGTGCGCATGCTGTCCAATGCTTCCATGATGAGCTCTCTGGCACGCTTCACATCTGCCCCATACTCTATGCCAACGATGAACTCATTGCGCTGGTACTCATGGTTGCGCGTCAGGTTACGAAAGTCCTGATTAAAGAGCTGGGAGTTTTGGAAGGCGAGGATAGAGCCATCCATGGTCTCCAGTGAGGTGGTGCGGTAGCCAATATTGACGACCTTGCCACGCACCCCATTGCAGTCCACGATGTCCCCTGGGCGCAGGCGTCCAAAGATGAGAGAGAGTCCACTGATGAGGTTGTCCAAGGTATCCTTGAGGGCAATACCTATGCCTACGGACATGCCCCCCATGATGACCAACAGGCTGTTATAATCGGCATGCAGTATGTGTAGGGATATGATGACGTAGACTGCCCACGCTAGCATGCGACCTAGGGTGAATAGGGTGAGCATGCGCCCCGCATGCTTGTGTTGCTTGTAGAGCTCTGTGAGGGTGAATTGCACGATTTTGATAGCAGCGTGTAGGATGATGCCCAGACTGATGATGCTGAGGATACGATTAGCGGATATAACGCGTATGATGCTGGAAAAGGTGAAATTATGATCCATCCATTGCAGCAAGAAGTGCTCCAAATCAAAACAATCTGCTGGCCAGAGAAGACCATACCATATCATTATCAAAAAGACGGCAGGTATGATGAGGTAGTTGATAATCAGCTTGAGCCAAATAGCAGGATAGACCCCATACTGCTGAAAAAGTCGCGTGCGCAGGATGTAGGGGAAAACCATGC
Organism: uncultured Akkermansia sp.; assembly: GCA_964371795.1. Taxonomy (GTDB): domain Bacteria; phylum Verrucomicrobiota; class Verrucomicrobiia; order Verrucomicrobiales; family Akkermansiaceae; genus Akkermansia. The sequence continues at coordinate 6,918 of CAYJON010000029.1, forward strand.
GTGCCAGCTTTCTGAGGTTGGTGATGATTAGGACATTGATGATGCAGACAAAGCAAAATAGAGACAGCAACATCATGAGGTAAGCATAACCCAAAAAGCTACCTATGCAGCCCAGAAAGAGCGTTGCGATGCAGGATAGGGCGATAACACGTAGCCCTACACGCAAATGTTGGAAACCTTTGCGCAATTTAATGCTCATCCAAAGTCCGCAGAAAAGGAAGAGAAAGGGTGTGGTGAGCTCTAAGAATAGCCCGCCTAGTAGCAGGGAGCTCATGGCCAGCCACAGTGCATTGGCCATGACAAAGGGGGTAAAGAGGGCAAGCCCTCTTTCTACCCTAACGGAATAAAAACTCATGCTCAATGCAGCATAGAGTAGGGCAACAAAGAAAATAAACTCCATGATGACCACAGTGTCCAGTTGTACAAAGCCCTGCGGTAAGAAGGAGGAGGATATGTAGAGCACTAACAGGAGGCTTAGCCAGCGCAGTGGTGTGAGCATGGCGATGGAGCGCGGTGCTGTGCAAATGCACCTGGCGTAATGTGCTGCAATAAGGAGAGTGATAGAAGCTAGGGCAATCACGTAAAAGAGAATTAGCCCCGCGCGCCCAAATTTTTCATCCGCAGGGTCAAAGAGCTTTTGTTTTGTCTCACGTGTCAATTCCTCTTGCAGTTGATTGAAGTCAAGCTTGCCCGCAAAAAAATCCGAGTAGATAGAACTTGGCGAAAGCATGCCATCAGCAATGCGCTGGGCAAGTTGTCCATTTTGCTCATCCTCACGACTATCACCGTTGGCGTAGTGGTTGAGTTGCTCTATGCTCGAGCCAAGCGATTGGAATTCTGCTTCTTTATGTTTAATGATATCCTGATGTTCTCTGTAGTATTGCTGTAGAGCAAGACAGCTTTGCAAGCAAAGGTCGTAATCTTTCCTTTGTGCCGCATCATGGATGAGGTAAACTTGGGATTCTTTGAGAGCATTTTGTAGTTGCTCAAGACGTTTGAGGCTCATCTCAATGCGCTTTTTGGAGCGTAGGAAATTTTTCTCATCCCCCTGCCAGTCCTTTTGAAGTTTTGCAATTTGACTGCAATAGTAGCTGAGATGGAATATATTAGAAAAATCTCTGCTATAGATACCCACAACAAGCTGATGCCAGCGAGCCTTGAGTTGGTGGAGTTTTTGCTCTGTTTCCTTTTTCTCACTGTGCATGAGATGCCCCAGTCCTAGGCTTTTGTCCTGCTCCCGAGAAAGAGTAGTGAGGAGGTTGCTAGGCTGCAAGTTGACTATATCTTGCGGCTGATTATCCTTGCCCTGAGGCTTAAAGAGCATCCATGTCACAAAAAGCAAGAGGAGAAAGCCTATGTAAATAAGAAATTTTGATAATCTAGAAAATGCGGACATGATAAATATGTTGTATTCTATCAATGATATACCATCAAGTCAAGTCTAGGCGCAGAAGGCAATTTATAAAATATTTAACTTTTTTTGATTGAATAGTGGGTTGTATTATGGTATGAAGGGAGACACAGTTACGCGTTTTTGTATTTCAATAGAAAACTGCGCGACTGCAACATAACAATAATCAAACCACTTATATACAATGAAAACACACCTCCCCCCATCCCTTCGAGCGGGGCTTCTCGCTTGCCTTTGCGCGCTTCCCATCGTTGGAACAACTATTGCTTCTAGCGCCAGTGCTGCATTTACAGATATCAAGTATGAATTAAAGCCAATTGTTCCACCATCGACTTCTGCCAATGACTTTGTTGTCAACATACCTAATGCTCCGGATATAACAAATGCTATAGAGGCTAACCTTGTTTTTGATGGTGCTATAGGCGATGATATTACCACCCCATTGCCCGGTATCACTCCTACTACAGGGTACTTCAAATGGGAAATAATCGATAATATTCCTTATTTGGACTTTGCTTCTCCAGGTGATGCGGATATAGACATAACAATTAATAGCTTAAATAACGTTTTTGTAGATACTAATGATGCAACATTCACTGGTACCGAGATAAATCACAGTATCTTTGAAATAGAGCCAAAACAAGGAAACATCATCTTAAGGCGGCCGACTCCTGCTATATCGCATACAAATGCAGCTAAGGAGATTGATATTTATGGCGATGTAGTTGGCATAGGTGGGACATTGCAAGCAGGAAGCGTAGATGAATTAAATTTTCAGCCTTTAGCGGGCGTGGCTATTTATAATGAACAATCGATTCATATCCTTGACGGCGATCTAGTTGGTAATATTGGCGCAATGATATTTTGGGGTATGGAGTTTCAAAATACTCCTCTAGCGGGTACCGTGCAAGGGGGAGGTTTGCATAATGCTGGGAAGGTGGAAAAGCTCAACTCAGATTTTATAGGGAATATGGTTGATGCTGCGCTCGTGATATTGAACGATGAAAATCAGGAATTTACCTATGGCACCGAGCTGATGCCAATCATTCTTCTCCAAGGAGCGGGACTCTACAATGCGGACACTGTTAATGAGGTTACCAGCGATTTCATTGGTAATACTTTGAATATTGATGAAATAATTTTTGATGGTGCTTCAAGTACGCCTCGCCCAGACAATTCAATTATTGACGAATCGCTTGCTCGTGATTGGAAAGCCCAAGGTGCTGGCATCTATAACGCAGGCACAATTGTCTCCATGGAAAGTAGTTTTATTGGCAATAAGATCGTTATTGGAAACATGAGTTTGGTTTCAGCTCCAGATCCCCTTTCAACTTCAGCTTCATTTACAGACATAGCAAAGGGTGCTGCTGTTTACAATGATGGGGGCAAGCTTACCTTCCTTGCATTGACAGGGAATAGGTTTATTACTGACAACAGCATTATTGACAAAAACGGAGAAGCAATATCTAGCGGTATCTACAATGCTGGTACAGCTGCAAAAGCAGCCCAGATCAATTTTAATGCCTATGGTTCAAACAGCTACATTGTCAATGATACCATCATCGGGAATGTGGGTGCAGCAGAGCATCAAATCATACACATCAACAACGGTCTTGATAGCAATGGAGATGCTATAAATGCCCAAGGGAGTGATTTTTCAATGGTTATCTTCAACAACCTTGTAAATGATCAGACCATCTATGTCCACGATGGGTTTCTCGTGTTGAATGAGTACAATGGTGCCTCGGCGATGCTTGAAAGTGTGGATATGACCGTGCACAGCGATGGTCAGCTCCTTACTTTAGCCAATTATCTAGGCAGTAGCAGCGAAATTGATAACGATGGTAATGTTATCATAGCTGGTGGTTTATTATCCAATGCAATTAATGGTGATGGCACAACTAATATATTTGGTTATACTGAAAGCCATGCTGATCTTTTGGGCAATAAAATCTTTATCCAAGCTAACATGATATTGAAGCTTACTGGTGGAACTATAGCTAAGAAGGTATACGGTAGTGGCGGTCTTGATATCGCAGAGAATGTCATCACTGTTGCTGATAATCTTGAAGTGGAGAGCAATGTCTACACTGATAAAGAATTGCAACTTAACGGCGGAACGCTGGGAGCAAAAGTAGCAGGATCAGGTGCAGCACGTATTCTAGCTAATATGGAATCAAGTGCAGATTACCTTGCTACAGATGTCTTCATTAATGAAAGTGTTCTGCTTACCTTGACAACTGGCACTCTCGCCAAGTCGGCTTCGGGCGCGGGCTCTATCAGAGTAAAAGGTACAGTCAATTTTAGCGCAAGCAACTACCACACAGGTGGCACTCATCTGGGAGAAGGTGACCGCGTCAATATTGTTGAAAACCATCAACACAGCATCACAGGCGATGGTCTGCGCATGGACGGTGGTCATAGCAGCCTCACCCGTGTACACGTGACAGAGGGCTCTGGGCTCGGCATAAATGAGAGTAGCACAATCAATCTCTACGCCACTGATAATGACCCTGCAGCAGCAGGCTTCAGCTGGACCATTATCTCATGGGTAGATGGCGCAGAGGTGCTCGCCTTGCAAGAGTTGATTAATTCTACCATGGTTAATGACACAAGTGTAGAAAACAGCGGCTTCGAGATTGTCATGGGCGAGGATCAATTTTCCTATATCCTCGTTGATGGAACGGACACCCCTGTAGATCCTCCCATCGATCCTCCTGTAGATCCTCCTGTAGATCCTCCTACAGAACTTGCTGGCATGCCCATGACCCACAATGGTAGAGCTGGTGTCAATTTGATGAATGCAGTCACTGCTGTCAATCATCCTGCTGGTCCAGACTTGCAGGGCGTGCTTGATACAATCAATGAGATTTATGCAGAATCAGGCGGTGTCACCGTAGAGTCCGATGACCTTGCCTCCGCACTGGCTGGTGCAGGTGTGACCAGCATAGGTTCCTCTATGATGAGCAATATGCAAGGACAGCTGCGAAACATGCGTAACCGCACAGAGACCTTCACACCCGTTGGGGAGGGTGGCTTCTGGATTAGTGCAGAAGGCTCTCACTATGAACTCGACAGCGTCAGCACAGCCGCAGGTCACAGCATAGACAACTGGGGTGGTAGCGTAGGCGGTCAGATTGGTCTTAGCAAGAGCAACTGCCTCAACTTTGCCATCACCTCGCTTTATGGTGACTTTGAAGCCGACAGCACCGATTTAGCCGAAGGCGACATGGACACAGTCTTTGTGAGCCTTGCCGTCCTGCACAAAAGCGGTAATTGGACACATCAATTTGTGGCCAGCTATGGTCACACCCGTACTGATATCAACCGTACTGTGATCCACCGCAACGGTAGCTACTCCACAGAGGGTAATACAAAGGGTTACAGCTTGGGCTTCATGTATGAGTTGGGCTATGAGTACAGTCTAAGCGAAAACACAACGTGGAGTCCCATCTTCAACGCTAGCATTTCACATATCTATGCTGATGGCTACACCGAAAGAGGCAGTGATGCCGCCGTCGATGTGGGTGAACAGGAAAAGACCTACCCCATCTTGGCAGTAGGTGCTCGCGTGGATACCACGCTGGACTTTGGTCTGCAACTGAGCGCACGTGCCCTCATCAACGTCGATTTAGGTTCCCGAGAGCAAGAGGTAGAAGTACAACTGCGCGATGCCTATGATACCTACGGACACCTGCGCGGAGCAGATGCTGGCGTGTTGGGCTTCGAATTGGGTGTAGGCGCTAGCCTCCCCGTGGGCGAAAGCGGTGCAGTATTCATGAACGCCTCTGGTGAAATCCGTGAGGATCAGCAGAACGTCAACGGCAGCGTTGGCTATCAGATACGATTCTAAGTAGCACAACTTAGCTTCTGCTTATTTACAGAGAGTCTCTTGGTTATAATGACCAAGAGGCTCTTTCCTTGCTTAGGCAGATAGATGTAAAAGCCAATAGAAAGCGCGCAGAGGGAGCTGTTCCCGCTGCGCGCTTTTAGCTTACTAATTTTTAGCTCTTAGGCTGATTTGCGACGTAGTGCAAAGCAGGCGTAGGCAAGGATGATGACGAAGCATGCAACGGGGATAAAGAAGCTGCTGCGAGCGTTGGCTACCTCATTCTCAAACATGGGGGTGAGGAAGTTGAGGTTGCCAGATTCCAAGGAGTGAGCCATGATCTTGGGGATGACTGCACCACCACCAATGGCCATGATGAGACCAGCTGCACCCAGCTTGACCTCGGAGGCAGGAAGACCCTTGAGGGCGATACCGTAGATGGTGGGGAACATGAGGGACATACAGCCCGAAATACCGACCAAGCAGAGGATGGCTGCACCTGTTGGGAGGTAGATTGCACCAAAGGTGAGACCTATTGCCAAGAGGGTGAAGAGGGTCATGAGCTTCGCAGGTGTGAAGATGCGCATCAGACCTGTGCAGACCCAACGCATGACGATGAAGAGTGCAATGGCGTAGATGCCTGTGGTGGCGGCTTCGGCTTCGCTGACGCCACGCAGTGATTGGACGTAGAGGATTGTCCATGTCCAGATGGATGTCTGCACGCCTACGTAGGCAAATTGTGCAACGACACCAAAGACATAGTTGCAGTTGGTGAGGAGGCTCTTAAAGTTGTCTGCGACGTTGAGTTCTTCGCCCTCATCCTTGAGGCTGGATTTGCTCTTGAGGAAGTAGACCCAAATGATGACTGCTATGATGATAAGCAGGATGTAGGGGGCGCAGAGCCAGTAGAGTTCTGCGTTGCGGATGGCTGCAAGTGCGTCCGTGGTCATGGCCTTGCGTTCTTCTATGGTCGCAGGGTCAAGCTGGGAGAGGATGACGAACTTTCCTAAGAAGATACCCACCATCAGACCTACTGGGTTGAAGGCTTGCGCAAAGTTGAGTCGCTGGATGCCTGTTGACTCTGGCCCCATGGAGAGAACGAAGGGGTTACAGGTTGTTTCCAAGAAGGAGAGACCTGCTGCAAAAACGAAGATGGCTGCCAAGAAGAAGGGGAAGTTCTGAGTCATCGCCGCTGGGATGAAGCAGAGTGCACCGAGTATGTAGAAGCCCAGACCTACCAAGATACCGCTGCGATAAGAGAATTTCTTAATGAGCAGAGCCGCAGGGATGGCCAAGATGGCATAAGAGCCGTAGAAGGCGTTCTGCACCCATACGGAGTCCTTGGGGTTGAGGAGGAATATCTTGCCAAAGGCTGGCACGAGGGTATCCGTCATGGTGTTAAGCAATCCCCAAAGGGCAAAGCAGGATGCGAGCATGAGGAAGCTCGTCATCATTCCTTTTCCAATGAGGGGCGGAGGTGTGTTTGATGGTGGGGTATTCATTGTATTATTTATTGGTTGAAGTTGGTTTTGCATCAGTCATGTGGAACTCTAGCGTGCCGCCAGCGACTATGTCGGTATAGTCTATGTAGGGCTTGGTGTAGGCTTTGCCATTGAGGGTGACAGATTGGATGTAGATGTTCTTTTCGGAGTTGTTGTGGGCGATGATGGTGAAGGTGCCACCAGCTACGGCTAGTTCTGCCTTCTTGACCAAGGGAGAGCCAAAGTAGAATCGACCACCTGCGGGCTCTACCTGATAGAAGCCCAGTGAGGAGAGAATGTACCATGCGGACATCTGACCTGCGTCTTCATTACCCGGTATGCCATCGGGTTGGTCTGTGTAGAGGGTGGTGAGCACCTGTCGCACGAGTTTTGCAGCTTTCTCTGGCTGTCCCAGCATGGTGTAGAGGTAGATGATGTGGTGGCTGGGCTCATTACCATGCGCATATTGCCCGATGAAGCCCGAGATGTCGGGGGAGGCATCTTCGCCGACAACACCTTCTTGGACGAGGAAGAGTTGATCTAGCTTTTTGATGAGGGCTTCTTTTGAGCCAAAGCACTCTATGAGTCCTTCTAGGTCATGGGGTGCTAGCCATGTGTACTGCCATGCGTTGCCTTCACAGTAGACGTCTTCGCGGTGCGTGGAGTGGAAGGGGTTGAATGGGGTGAGGAATTTTCCTTCGGAGTCCTTGCCGCGGATGAACTGTGTTTCCTTGTCAAAGTAATGGCGGTAGCTGTGGCTGCGCTTGGTAAAGAAGTCGGCCTCCTCTGTCTTGCCCAGTGTGCGTGCTGCCATGGCAGCAGCACCATCGGCTATGGCGTACTCCATGTCATAGGCGACAGATTCAACAAAGAGGTCGCAGGGTATGTAGCCATACTCTTGGCGCACGTCCTGTCCTCTGTCTTCCAGCATGGCGGTGGCCTCGATGGCTCTCCATGCGCGTTGGGGGTCTACACCAGGTATTTTCTTGGTGATGGCATCGGCGATGACAGCTATACCAGGGTTGCCTACCATGCAGTTGGTCTCATTGCCAACAAGGTGCCATACGGGCAGTTTTCCCTGCTTGCCGTAGATGTCTATCATGCTGTTGAGGATATCAGGCAGTCTGTCATGATGGATGAGGGTCATGAGGGGCTGTGCCGCGCGGTAGGTATCCCAGAGGGACAGGGTCGTGTGGTTGACAAAGCGGGGCTTTTTGTGGATCATCTGGTCTGCACCATAGTAAGTCTTATCCACGTCGCAGAAGACACTGGGGACTATCATGGTGTGGTAGAGGGAGGTGTAGAAAATGCGCTTTTGTTCATCGGTGAGGCTGTCTACCTTGATTTTGCCCAGCTGCTTTTCCCAGAGCTCATCGGCTTTTTTGACTGTGCCGTCAAAGTCCCAGTCGGGGGCTTCTGCTTCCAGATTGGCGATAGCACCCTCCACACTGACAGGGGAGAGCGCGACCTTCACCATGAGGGGCTCACCCTCCTTGGTGTCAAAGTCAGCGCGGGCGAATTGTTGCTTCTCGTCTATGATGGAGAACTTTTTGTAGGGCTGGGAGAATTCAATGACGAAGTAGACGCGCTGATCCTTTGCCCAGCCAGAAGAGTAGCGGAAGCCCGTGATGCGCTTGTCATCCATCTCCTCTATCTTCGTGCGCCACGCGTAGTCCCAAGTGCCGCCATTTTCCAAATCCAACACGATGGCTGCCTCTGTGGAGCTGGGGAAGTGGTAGCGGTGCATGCCCACGCGCTCTGTGGCTGTCATTTCTGCCTTGATGCCATAGCGCGTCAGGGGGACGGAGTAATAACCAGGGCGGGTGATTTCCTTGCTGCGATCGGCCAGTGACCAGAGCCCTGATTTGGGGTCGTCCGCTGTGCCACGTGCGTAGGTGACTTCACCTATCACGGGCATGATGAGGACATCGCCCAAGTCGCCTATGCCTGTGCCACTGAGGTGGGTGTGGGCAAAGCCTATGACGGAAGAATCGCTGCTATGGTAGCCTGAGACCCAGTCCCATTCTACAGGGATGCTGGTGGGTCCTAGCTGCACCATGCCGTAGGGGACATTAGCCCCGACAAAGACATGCCCGTGCCCGCCACTGCCAATATGGGTGTCAACTTGGTCAGTTAGCTCCCCTGCCCAGCAGGTGCAGGAGAGGACGCATGTGGAGATGAATGAAAGAAATTTCATGGTTTTTTCTCTGAGAGTTTAAATTGTAACTTTTTGTTTTTCATGAGGTCATCATGGGAAATACGGTAGCTAGCAGGCTGTCCCTGTCCCCATGTGACATTTTGGATGTACTGTGTGCCCTTGCCTTGGCGGGGGGCTTCGATGACGATGTCGCCCTCGGGGTGCTTGATGGTCACCTTGTCAAAGATGGGGGTGGTGAGCGTGTAGTAGGGCTCCCCAGGGCAGTCGGGATAGAGTCCCATCATGCTAAACACAGCCCACGCGGACATGGTGCCAGCGTCATCGTTACCAGGTAGACCATCGGGCTGTGTGGTAAAGTGCTTGGCTAGGAGACTTTGTGTTTGCTCCTGCGTGCGCCATTCTTCGCCCTTGACGCGGCTAAAGAGGTAGGGGTAGGCGATGTCGGGTTCATTGGCTGGGTCGTAGAGCTCTGTGTCAAAGACCATTTGCAGCTTGTCGATGAAGTTCTTTTCGCCGCCCATGAGCTGCATGAGTCCCTCTACGTCATGGGGGACAAAGAAGGTGTAGTTCCATGCGCTGCCCTCGTGGAAGCCTGTGACATGCTCAAAGTCCTCACCCTGCTTGGGGTTGAAGTTCTTGTAAAAACTGCCATCTGCCTCGATGGGACGCAGTGTGCCAAAGTCGGGGCAGTAGTACTGCTTGTAACCCAGTGCTCTCTTCCCAAAGCGTTGCGCATCCTCCACATGCCCCAAGGCTGCGGCAAAACGCGCAAGTGAGGAGTCCGCCATGTAGTATTCTAGGGCATTGGAGACGGAGTTGTCGCCAGAGAGGTCAGCTTGGTATGTACCCACGGGGATGTAGCCCTTTGCGTCGTAGACATCCATTTCTGGGCGTATGGCGTTGTCCTTGCTGGGGGTGGTGGCGGACTTGTACATGGCCTCGTAGGCTGTCTTGACATCAAAGTCGCGCAGTCCCTTCATCCAGCTATCTACAATGACGGTGGTGGCGGGGTCGCCTGACATGCAGTAGGTCTCGCGTCCGTAGAGCTCCCACTTCGGCATCCAACCGCTTTCCTTGTACATGTTGATCATGGTTTTAATGATGTCTGTCTGCAACTGAGGGTAGGCCAGTGTGTAGAGCTGATGCACATTGCGGTAGGTATCCCAGAGGGAGAAGAGTGTGTAGCGAGGTGCATCCGATTGCAGGATGGCATCGCTTTCCATGGCGGGGTATTCCCCATCCACATCAGAATGGATATTGGGGTGGATTTGCGTGTGGTAGAGCGCGGTGTAGAACACGGTTTTTTGCTCATCCGTGCCGCCTTCTACCGTGATGGTGGAGAGGGCTTTTTCCCACTCCTTGCGGGCGGCTGCATGTGCTTGGTCAAAGCTGAGATTCCCCCCCTGCTCCTTGTTGAGGTTTTCCCACGCCTTCTCTGTGGAGACAAAGGAAACCCCCATGTGTACGGTGATTTGTGCGCCCTCCGCCAGATTGTCAAAGCTGAAGTAGTAGCCTAGGTCGTCACCTGCCATTTCCTTGGCATACTTGGTGTAGACCTTGTAGCGGCCAGAGTGGGCATCCCACTCGTGCTCCACACCGTGTTTGAGCGTTTGCTTTTTCCAAAAACCGCTGCGCGTGGGTTCTTGGGAGACGCGCATGGCAAAGTAGATGGGGAACACGGCCTGTGCTTGGTAGGCAAAGGTGCCCATGAGCTTCATGCCCTCTATTTCTGTCGTGCTCACGCGGCGCACGCGCGCGCCAGATTCATTGGTGAGCCCCTCTCCGAGGTTGAGCAGGATATTGCCCTGCCCTGCGGGGAAGGTGTAGCGTTCTATGGAGCTGCGGCGCGTGGAGGTCACTTCTGCCTTGATGCCGTATTTTTTGAGCATGAGGGAGTAGTAACCGGGAGAGGCTGTTTCTGCCTCGTAGTAACTGCCGTAGTTCTTGTAATCCACCTCCAACTTGCCCGTGGTGGGCATGGTGAGCAGAGAGCCTAGGTCAGGGCAGCCCACCCCACTGAGGTTCACATGAGAAAAGCCTGTGAAGAAGACATTCTTGTGCTCATAAGGAGTGGACCACCAACGCGCGTCCTTGTCATGAAGATTCTCCTCACTGCCCATCACATTAAAGGGCGAAACAGACATCATCCCCTGCGGCAGTACTGCCCCAGGGTTGGTTGTGCCAAAATTGCTCGTCCCGATGAAGGGATTCACCCAGTCAATAGGGCTTTTTGCGAAGAGCATGCCCGCGGTGCAGAGCAGTGTCAGGAGAGTTGACTTCATACAATGGAGTTCTTTTTGGTGAATTCAATAATTTCGTCAATATAGCCGAAGGAAAGACCTGTTACGGTGTCTGCGCAGCCATAGTAGACAGCGATACGCTTGCTCTCTGGGTCATGCAATGCCGCGCAGGGGAAGCAGACATTGGGCACGTCGCCCATGCACTCGTAGCTTTCGCGTGGGGAGATGAGGTAAGGTCCGCTACGGGCTAGCACCTTCCAAGGCTCATTGAGGTCAAGCAGGGAAGAGCCAAAGGCGTACACATAGCCGTTGCAAGAGCGCAACACACCATGGTAAATCATCAGCCAGCCTTCAGAGGTCTCAATAGGGATAGGACCTGCGCCTATTTTCATGCACTGCCATGCGCTCTGTTCAAAGGGAGCGGGTGACATCACATGGCGGTGGCGACCCCAGTACTCTAGGTCGGGGGATTCGGAATAGAAAATATCGCCAAAGGGCGTGTGTCCCGTGTCGCTGGGACGGCTGAGCATGGCAAAGTTTCCATTAATCTTGCGGGGGAACATGACCCCATTGCGGTTGTAGGGGAGGAAGGCATTTTCCAGCTGGTGGAAGGTCTCAAAATCCAGAGTCCATGCCACACCGATGGTGGGACCATGGTAGCCATTGCACCAAGTGACGTAGTACTTGTCCTCTATCTTGGCAACGCGTGGGTCGTAGCCATATTCCCATGCGGCCACCTCGGCATCTGCGCCTTGTAGGCGGAAGTCCTCTTCCTCTATATCCCAGTCAATACCATTGACGGAGTAGCCTACGTGGATGCGCATGCGGCGGTTGGTGTCATCGCAGCGGAAGACGCCGACGTAGTTGTATTTCCCCTTTTGGAAGGGAATCACAGCGGAGTTAAAAATACTGTTGGAGGTGGACAGCAGGTCGCGTGGGATGATGGGGTTTTCGCTATAACGCCACATTACTTCCTTGCTACCAGCAGGTCTGTCCTGCCAAGGCATATTGGGGAGCGCAGCTCCTTCTATTGTCAGAGGGGTATTGTTCATGATGTTTTTTGTGTGTCTTCAGAGTGAGTAAAGGGGAGGAACCATGTGAGGATGAAGGCTGGAATCATAGCCAGCATAATCACGATGAAAAAGGTCTTGTAGCCCAGCGCGTCGCTGATATAACCCGACACAGAGCCCGTGACCATGACGGAAAAGTTCATCAGCGCAGTCCCTATAGCATAGTGGGACATCTGATTCTCTCCCTTAGCAATCTGCTGCATGATGAAGAGAGTCAGACCGACAAAGCCAAATCCGTAGCCAAAGTACTCTACAGCAAGACCCGTGCCAATGATGGCAATATGGCTGGGTTGGAAGCAGGCAAAGGCCGTGTAGACCAAGAAGGGCAG
>CAYJON010000030.1:0-19422 GCA_964371795.1 uncultured Akkermansia sp.
TTGAGAATTCATTATGAATTGTCCAGTTGCCTCGTTAAAATCAAAGGAAAGAACACATGTAGAGGGGATTATATATTCATCTCCAGCTGGAAAGGAATTAGCTGGTATGTTGATATGGGTAGTAAAGCCATTTTCTCTAAAAGTGATTGGTGCGTGGACTCCGGCTAAGGTTGTGCTCAGCGCAAATTCGGTGTCGAGGTCATTCTTATTATAAAAGAACATTTCTTCGAACCCCGTTAATAATTCAAATCTAGCCTCCGTTCCGATTTCTGCATAACCAGACAATCCTCCCCCATCAGGTGAAAGGGTTTTAAATCCTGGTGTAAAGATAATTGGTCCCGCTGTTGCCGAATGGATTGTTGTAGAGAATACTGTAGAAAACGGATTCGCATGGCGAAGTATTTCTAGCATGACAGGGTTCACGTTATCAAGGGAGCTATCCGGTGTTGTGCTGCTGCTAGTATTATTATCATCATCATTACAGGCGCTGATGGCTGTCATGGTGAGAATTCCAATGGAAAGAGATGCTAGGCATTGACGTGTTGTATTATATATTTCATAAGTTGATATGGTGAAAAGTTCAGTCTAGCAATATTTTATTTGCTTGGCAAGTTTTTTTAAAGAGGCAGTGGATCATTAGTAGGCACCCAGCGTTCTGTGCTAGAGGCTGGATTGCCAGTTGGATTGCTAGCAGGTGTGACGGGTGCTGTGTCAATCACAGGTGCGCCTACTGCTGGCTTGGCAGGGGTGGGAAGCAATTCTATATTGGCGTGCTGTACCTTAGTTGCCACACTGACAGGTTTTTCCTTTATTTCATTGCGACTGACAAAGTCGCTGGTGTCGATGAGTTTTTCCATACCCAGAGCAAAGCGTACTAGCTGAGGCAAGCTCTCTGGCGCAATGCGTTCAAGGCTAAAGGGGGATTGACCTGTGCTGTGGCTGATGGTGATGCTCTTTGAGGTGGCGCGGCGTATGGTGCAGTCCTCATAGCGTTGGCCATCGCGTGTCATCATGCTGCCAATGTGCAGCCCCGTGCGTATCTGCTGGTGGGCAATGCGGCGTGCATCCTTTTCCGCGGCCTTGAGGGCATCCTGCTGTGCGAGGATGAGCTCTTGGTACTGTGTCTGCTGTGCCTGTTCATCAGAGAGTTGCTGCTTGAGAAGGCGGCTTTGCTCCTTGAGGGCGCTGAGGCGTTCTTCAAAGCGCAGGTTGGCATCCGCTCTATAGGCCTGCTCTTCTAGAGACTTGAAGGTTGCGAGCAGTTCCCTATTTTTGGCCTTTTCGGCTATCATGGGTGAGGGGAGCTTGTAGGCGGTCATTTCGTGGTTGAGCAGGTAGGCTGTGTAGCCAATTGTGCCTGCTACGAGGAGTACCAAAAAGCTATCAAGGCAAAAGGACGACCAGCTGAAGCCTGATTTTGCAGTAGGTATTGAGCTGTCAATGGGTTGATGGGACTGCGTCATAAGCGGAAAAAAGGGAAGGGAGGAAAAATCAATTAAGCGGGAGAGTTGCTGCCTTTGAGGGCTTCTTGTTGCATGCTGCGGAAGTCGATTTCAAAGACGCGGAGGCGTTCTTCTAACTCGAACATCCTAATCTTGGATTGAGTGTTGCTTTCCTTGATTTTGGTGAGCTCTCTCGTGTCTTCGGCAAGTTGATGTTGCAGGGTGCGAATTTGCCCCTCTAGCGTGTCATCAATTTTGCCACCTTGACGGATAGCATGTTGCATGCGTGCAATGTATTCACTGAGTTTGACGTTGTCCTCCACTACTTCCGATAGAGCAACGGGGTCAATATGATCTGGTTTGCAGCTGTTGAGTACTAGCATGCCTGCTAGACCGAGGATAATGGAAAGACGACGTGTATTCACGACACGGATACTACATGATAATAAGCATGGGGTCAAGGTTCAATTTTGCGTTAGAGACGAAAATTGCAGCTCAGATATCGTATATCATATGGGAGAGCCCACCGTCAATGAGGACGTCTTCGCCATTGATGAACTCGCTTTCTTCCTTGCAGAGGAAGGCAATGAGGTTCATGATGTCAGCGGGATTGCCTACCCTGCGGGAGGGGTGCTTGCGATGCTCTGATGCAGAAAGCTCGCGGGGCTCACCTGTGTGTATCCAACCGGGGGAGAGGCAGTTGACCGTGATATTGTACTCTCGCAGGGAGAGGGCGAGGGAATAGGTGAGGGATTTTATCCCACCCTTGGAGGCATTATAGGCCTCCCAGTTAGGGTCGCCGACAATATGGCGTATGGAGCAGAGGTTGACAATGCGTCCATAGCGCTCTTTGCCCTCGGGGTTGTTGCGGTGACGTGCCAGTGCGCGGGAGGTGATAAAGGCGGAGGTGAGGTTGACATCCAGTATGTACTTGAAGCGTTCTATGCTGGTCTCTGTCAGGGGGAGACCTTCTGATATGCCGACATTGTTCACTATGATGTCCACATCGCCCAGCGCAGTGAAGAGTTGCTGCATGAGTGCGTCGAGTGCATCAGCATCACCTGCGTCAAGGGGGTAAAAGCTAGCGCCCGTCTCTGCTGCGAGGGCTCGCCCCGCTTCCTCTGCTATGTCGCAGAAGTGAACATGCGCACCAGCAGCGGAAAAACCCTGCACAAGGGCTTTTCCTATTCCTTGCGCGCCTCCTGTGATGAAGACGCGCTTGTTTTCTAATTGCTTCATAATTGTGTTACTTATTCCATGATGAAGAACGCACCACCAGCAGCTGGTACTGATAGGATCTCTTTCTTCCCATCTTGTAGTCCTTCAATGGTGGCAGGGTGAATGTTGGCTTTTTTGCCATCCTTCAGACGGAAAGCGGCACTCTGCTCCTTGTCACTCCAGTTGACTAGGGCGATGAGGGTTTTGCCTGTTTTCTTGTTACGGTATAGGGTTGCTGTCACGTCCTTGCTTTCGCATTCGACGGGGTTTCGCTGATCCCAATAGCCGATGAGCTCTGCGTCCTTCATGCCAAATTCATCCCAAAGATTCCACATGGCCTTGGGGTTGCCGCTCCATGGGTAACGTGGGAGCATGGCATAGGCCATACCGCGTGGCGATCCATGTGCGTCTAAGGATTCGCTCAGCAGCCCAAATGGGATGCCACTCATCTCTATGAGCCAGAAATCCGCGCTGTTATTTGCAGGGAATCCTTCGCCCATCCAGCACTTATCCACATAGGGAAGCAGTTCTAGGTAGAGGTGCAAGGAGTTGGCAAAGCCTGCCCATTCATTGTGGTGGTTCCAAGAATGGATGTCAATGAGGCGTGTTTCGCCATCCTTATCAAGGATGCGACGAGCGCGTTGCAGCGTGGTGCGATCTAGTGCGCTATCGTCAATATACACGCCCTTGAGCTGGATTTGCGAAACCATCCAATCAAGTCCTGCTAGGTAGTAGTTGTTCCAGCGGCTGTCTGGTGTGGTGATGACGGATAAGTCCATCTCGCCCTTGTACTTGCCTTCGTTGAAGGCATTGTACCATGCGGGGATGAAGTTGCTTTTGAGGTTTTCATTAAGCCATGCGTGCGGGCCATTTTGGTGTAGGAGGGTGCGGGCATCTTTCCCTGGTCCATCGCAGATGACCTCTCCATTGAGGCTGTGCAGCGCCCATAACTCGGGTATTTTCACCGTGAGCTCACGCGTTGTGTAATAGAGACGCATGTCTAAATCCTTCTTAGCTGCGTCTTGGGCAAATTGCTTTAAATCAGTTACCGATTCATCATAGTAGGGGTAATTGATGAAGGGGTAAACATCTTTTTTATGATGAATATTGATAGCTGTAGCACCTATTTTTGATGCTTCGGCTATGTAGTTTTGGCTTCTGTCGCTGTTGGAGTGGTAGAATCGCTCTGTGGCATGCTGTGGCATATTGAGCGGCTTGACTGGCGTGATGAGCATGTTGAAGTTGTAGTGCTGTTCTTCGCCTTGGCTCATGTGGCGTTCCCCACTGTAGGCGGTGAGCAGTACTTCCTTTTCGCGTTCCTCAATTCGTATGCCTCCCTTGCTCTCATTAGCCCAAGAAGGCGGTAAATTGAGCTGACCCAGTGCGTAGTAAACATTGACTAAGGGGCGTTTGTAGTTTTCTGCCGTGAAGACAAAGTTCAAACCAGCATTCACATTGCCTATCCATATCTTGTCTTGATTTTTATTCTTGTCCCACTTCCATTCAATATTTTTTTGCGTCCTCAAGCCACCTTTATGCCCCAAACCCATCATGTACTTGGAGGCGTAGGGAGTGTAGGGGACTTCTAAGCGTATATCTTTGATATTGATATCCTTTTTTGCTTTGATGCGGCATTTGAAATGGGCGAAACCATCGAAATGGAAGCTACCGTCTATGATCAGTTCCAAATCCTGATGGGTCTGCACAGATTGCCAGTGAATAGCTGCGCTATCTTGGCTGGTGATGCGTATATCCTGTACTTGGAAATCAATGACACCCTGCTGCGTCTCAACAATCAACTGCATGGGTCTTTCCAGAATGGAGTTGGTGTAAAATTCGTTAAGAGAGTTGCTTTCAGTGTACTTTGTAACGACTTCTAGCGGCAGACCATTATCTGCGAAGCTGAAACGCCCCCCCAAGTACTTAATGTTTCTCTCTTTGAGAAGGAGGGCTTTGTAGGGTGCTGTGGGCTTGTTATCCAAGCCTAGCGTGCTGTTGAGCCAACGCAGACGCCCCTTGCGCCACCCCTCGTTGTCTCCCTGTTCTGCAACGGGGCTTCCCTTGACCATTAGCTGCACCTCAATGCGTTGGCTGGGGGCATTAGTTGGCTTGATATCCACATAGCCCTTGTAGAGACCGCTGTCTTGCTTATCTAGCTCTACACCCATCCACAGTGCCTGTACCTTGCCCTGTGCTACATCAATTTTTTTGGAAAATGGCTCACCGCTTGTGTTGACGCCACCAGCATGAAAGCACTGCATGGCCGTGGCCTTGATGATATCGCCTTTTTCATTTTTTAAATCACTGAATGCTACCTGAATATCACTGAGTGCCTGATAGGGTGCAAAAACGCCAATTTGATATGTGAGGTATTCACCAGGTGCGGCTGCGGCTTGGAGCAGCATTCTTTGCTCTGGAGAAGACTCTGCCCAATGCTGCGGGATTTGATCCTTCATGCGTATGTCCCTAGACCTATCTTCTGCAAAGAGAAAGTAGTTGGCCTTGGGCTTGCTATCAAGCAATTTTTGCAGACTGTCTCCATTGGCAGGGATTCCCATCATGGAGTTGTCACTGCTGATCTCGCCCTTGCGTTTGAGGTCATCAAAGGCGTTGGTAGCAGCGGGCTCTGCGCAGAGCGTCATGGAGCTCAATGCGCAGAGTATGATTTTAAGTTGAGTGTTCATTTTATAGGGTTTCAAGGTACGCTTTAATTCCCGTTGTGGGAAAGCGGTGGGTGTTGTTTTGGTAGCGACGCAGCATGTCGATGGCTTTTTTCTGAGAACCAAAGAGTTGTTCTATGCTGAAACGCTGATCTTCTGGTATGTTGAGTTCTCGTTGAAGAACGAAGAGGATGCAACTCACCGAGGGATAAAGTTGGTCGGGATACTCTGTGACGAGGGAACGCCCCACTTCCCATGCTTCTTTCTCCCGCCCACGTATGCGGGAGAGATTATAGAATACCTTGAGCTTGAGGTTAGGGTGCTGCAGTTTGTCGTAAGCTGTTTTGTAGGCATCCACCGCCTTACCAAAGCGTGGATGGCGATAGCGATTGCTATAGAGGTCGCCCAGTTTGGAGTAAAGGTAGGCGCTGTCTGGGTTGTTCTGTATGCCTTTGAGGAGGAATTGCTCTCCACGATTGATGTAGTATCGGGTGAGCTTGACGCGCTCTTCTGCATCGAGCTTTCTATTGCGCTGCGCGTCACCTGCGGCGTTGTTCACCATCTCATCAGCTGCGTCGCTCCATAGCTTGAGACGGCGAGGCTCTAGGACAGTCATTTGCTCGTAAAGATGCTCCATCTCTGTCCAATCTTCTGCTGACCAAGCGCGTATGGCCTCCAGTAGTAGCAATTCTACCGCGAGAGAGCGCAGCCCACCAAGGGCAAAAACCGCTATGTCTTGAGACAGTGCTTCTCTTCCCGTCAGAGGGACAGGGGCGTGGCGTAGATGCTGCTCCTCCAGCTCTGCGTTGAGATTATTTTTCCATGGCAGCAGGATGACGCCACCCAGTAGGCAAAAGCCAACAGCAGCAAAGGGTCGCAAGGGTCTTGGGATGGTGGGAAGGGGCATATTTAGGAGAGTTGGAGCAGTTGGCGAATATCAGCAGCTAGCTTTTCCCATTCTGGGATGTAGGCATTGACTTCTTGGGCTTTTTGCAGGGGGATACCCCATATGCTATCATACTCTACTGGGCGTCCCTTGTTGTAATCAAAGGCACTGCTGGGGATAAAGCCACCCATGGGTGCCGTGCGCTTCATTTGACGCTCTGGCAAATCGGGGGGCAGGGGATATCCACGTAGCTCTGCGCATTTGCATATTTCTATAATGATGCGCCAAGCGCGCTCCACCTCATCGGGCATGGTAAAGAGTTCTCCTACGCTGATGCCACCATGCGCGAGGCAGAGACCATTGAAGGGGATATTCCACGTGAGCTTTTGCCAAAGGATGCGCTCTATTTCCTTGAAAACCTCCGTGCGTATACCCGCTCCGTTCAGCATCTTGCTGTACTGTTCTGCTAGGGAAAGCGTGTCAGACGTGGGGATGAGGGGGGCGAGGTGAATATCATTGGGCCCGCGGTGGTGAACCTGACCCGCATTTTCCATCATACAGGAGATGAAGCATAGCCCCTGATACACCTTTTCTGGGCTGATGTACTGGGCAATATGCTCTGCATTGCCCATGCCATTTTGGCAGGTGATAACGCGTGTTTCTTCGTGTACAAGGTGAGGCAGTATATCGCCAAGCAGGTGATTGGAAGAGCTCTTCCAGCAGACCATGACAAGATCCACGGCACCGCAATCCTTTGCCTCCTTGGCTAGATGTGGCTCAGGGACTTCGAGAATGCCTGTTTCTGTATCTATGTTAATACCATGTTCTAGTGCATAGTCATAGCCAGAGCGCATGATGAAGCACACCTCCTCCCCAGCCAAAGCAAGCTTTGCCCCATAATAGCACCCAATAGCGCCAGCTCCCAAAATTGCGATTTTCATGCGACAAGTCTAGCATCTAGCCCTTTGCTTGGCAATAAAAAAGCTTTGATAGGTTCAGTGCTCTCTCTTCTCGCGAGCCTTTGCGCTTTTCAGTTTACTTGCCGCTGACAGAGCGTCCTGCATCATATAGATAGCAAGCAATTCATTGTCATCTAGTTTTCCTCGTTTTTCCTTGCATGCCTCAAAGAGGGCTTTGCCCTCCGCGGGGCGGTTGAGGTATTGTTTGAAGCCTTGGGCGAGAGGGGCGGGTAGGGAGGCGAGGTGAGGGAGTAGTTCTTTTGCGATTTCAGAATCTGCATCAAGCGTAGGCATGGAGAATTTTTTTCCTGCAACCTTGATAATGCGCAGCAGAAAATCCTGCACGACGGGGTCATTGAGTAGTTCCAACTCCTTGTCATGGGTAGTTTGTATCCGTTCAAGGGCTGCCTGTGCTTCTTCATTAGAAGATTCATACATGGGGGTTAAGTGATCTATCTTGAAAAGGACATTGTCGTAGGCGGAAGAAAGGAGAATATAAAAGATATAAGCTTCATCTTCCAAATCGCGCAGGGATTCCCTTTTCTCCGGAGACGTGAGTATTTTTTTGTAGACGGGGATAGAAGCCTTCAAGGAAGGGGAGATTTCTTCTTTCTCCAGCTTTGCCAACTGCTCAAGGATATAGGTCTGGCCTACTTCTTGCGCTGTTTCGGGATTTGCTGCACGGGCTGCTAGGGCTTTAATGGTCGCTTGATCGTGAATGATGATAAGCTTGATGGTCTCTAATTCCGTGGGCAGCTCTTTTTGCTCCACAGCATGCAGAGCAGGACAGGCAAGGAGAAGGGTGCAGAAAATCGAACGTGCTTGAGTCATACTAGCATCCTACACCATCCCTCTTGCTAGGTCAAGGTATCAATTTCCGCTGCGGTGGTAGATTCTTGGGAGGCGAGGACCTAGTCCAGTGAATATCTCCCATGGGATGCTTCCTGCGAGGCGTGCGACCTCGGTCACAGGTTGTTCTGGGCAGATGAGATCGACGATTTGACCTATTTCTAGGCTGGGCTTATCGCTGATGTCTATCATGATTTGATCCATGGTGACGCGTCCTATCATGGGGTAGAGCTGCCCTTCTATGCAGACATTGACTCCGCTGGCGGATAAGTCTCTGTTCCAGCCATCTGCGTAGCCTATGCCCACGGTGGCGACGCGGGTTGGGCGTGTTGTCTGGTAGATGCCTCCATAGGAGATGCCATGCCCAGCGGGTAGCTCTTTGATGAGGCAGATGCGCGAACGCAGGCGCAGGGTAGGGCGTAGTACGCCATCGTAGATGGAGGCTATGGGGGCAACTCCATAGAGCAATAGCCCTGGGCGCGCGAGGTTGGCCATGGGAATTTCATAACCCAGCTGCCCAGCACTGGCTGCTAGGTGGCAGTAGCGCAGGGGGAGGTATTGACGCCATTCTGCCACGAGAGCTTCAAAGTATTCTATCTGCTGCTGCGTGTAGGCTATATCCTCATCGGCAGAGGGGCAGTGGGACATGATGCCGTTGATATGCAGGTGGGATAGGGTGGAGAGCTCTTGGGCTAGCTCTGTGAGGGCATCGTAGGAGGGGAGATAAAATCCCTCTCGCCCCATGCCTGTGTCGAGGCAGATATGCAGCTCTTGCTTGCGCCCATATTGGGCAGCCAGCTCATTAAAATGCCGCGCTTCTTCCAGTGAGGAGAGGGTGGCACACCATTGGCGGTTGACGATTTCTTCCCTCTCATCGGGAAAGGTGGGGGCTAGGATAAAGGGGCGTGTGCGCACCCCTGCCTGATGCAGGCGGCGTGCTTCTGATACATTAGCCACCCCAAAAAAGGCAATACCGTCCTGATCCAGTCGCCTTGCCACGGCCTCCAGCCCATGCCCATAGGCACCAGCCTTGATGATGGGCATCAAGTCGGTGTGAGGCAATGCTTGGCGGGCTATGTCGAGATTGTGCGCGATGGCTTCCAAATCGACCTCAACCCAAGCGCGTGGAGAAACATGTAGTGGCATAGGGGGAAAGATGATGAGAGAATTAGCAGAGTTCTACCAAGCGATTGATGTCTATGCCCGCAATGCTGCGTATGCTGCCGTCAGCAGAGCGGAGGAGGGGATAGCCCTTGGCATCCACACCGACAAAAAAGCCACAGTGCCTTGCGTCATCTGTGATGGCAACGACGGGGCGTTCCACAGCCCATGCCTTGTGGAGGCTGCCTTGGAGGGCTGCGATGCCACCTGTGACAAAGAGCTGGTAGCTGCGCAGGAGGGCATCTCCTAGCTGCTGGGCGTATTGCTCCACGCTGGGGCAGTTCTCACCCATGAGATCCTGTAGACGCGTGACGGGGTCACTGGTCTTCCCCCTCAGGCTGGCGATGTCATTGGAGATATTAACCCCTATGCCTATGCTGGCAACTGTTGCGCTGGGGCGTTCTACGAGAATGCCGCCCAGCTTTGCCCGCCCTACCAAGAGGTCATTGGGCCAGCGGAGGCGCAGTCCCTCTATGGGAGTGTGTGCAAGGGATTCAATGAGGGCGACTCCTGCGACGAGGGGGAGTTGTCCCCACTCCACATCCAGACTCTCATCAATGGGGACATTGTAGCATATCCACAGCCCGCCTTTCTCCCCAAACCATGTGCGCTGAAAACGCCCGCGTCCGTGGCTCTGCCTCTTTGTGGAGATGGCATGCCACGCTGGCAGTGCCCGCGCAGGGTAGAAGGTGCTATCGCACTCTTCCAATTGGGTGAATGTCCAGTGGGGCATCATGCGTTGGGGTTCTGGGAAAAGTAGTCCTTCACCGCCTGTGCACAGCCCTTGATGAGGGGTGGACCATGGTAGATAAAGCCTGTGTAGAGCTGCACGAGGCTGGCACCTGCCTTGATTTTTGCTACAGCATCCTCTGGGCGGGTGATGCCGCCAACACCTATGATGGGTACCTGTCCCTTCAGCTCTTGCGCAAAGGCCTCAAGTACCTCATTGGCCTTGTTGTAGAGGGGTTTTCCAGAGAGACCGCCGCTGTGTTTGGCGGCAGGGTGATTTTCCACGCCTTCGCGGGTTGTGGTGGTGTTGGTGCAGATGAGACCATCTAGCTGCCCGTCCACGAAAACCTTGGAGAGCTCCTTCACCTGTGTCTCATTCATATCGGGAGAGATTTTCATCGCAAGGGGGACATAGCGTCCGCTATCTCCGTGCAGTCGGTTCTGCTCTGCCTTGAGCACAGAGAGCAGTTCCGCTGCGGGACCTATCTGCATGAGGTCGCAGAGATTCTTCACATTGGGGCAGGAAAAATTGATGGCAATGTAGTCCGCGTAGTTCCATGCCGTTCTCAGGCAGTTGAGGTAGTCCGCGTTGGCCTCCTCGTTGGGAGTGCTGCTGTTTTTTCCTATGTTAACACCGATAATGCCTTTGAACTTTCTGCTGTCGCAGAGGTTGCTCATGCCCTTATCTATACCAGGGTTGTTGATGCCCATGTAGTTGATGATGGCTTCTTCGGGGATGCAGCGGTGGACGCGTGGCTTGGGGTTACCTGGTTGAGAGCGTGGGGTGAGGGTGCCCACCTCGATGAAGCCAAATCCCAGTGCCCCCAGTGCGTCAATGCTGTTGGCCTCCTTGTCCATGCCAGCGGCTAGCCCCACTCGGTTGGGAAAGCGTAGCCCCATGACCTCGACAGGGTCTTCTACAGGACGCCCCATAACGAGGGGCAGCATGCAGAGCCTATTTGCCATGCGTAGGGCAGAAAGGCTGAAGTAATGGGCGGTCTCGGGCTGGAGCTGGAAGAGGAATTTTTTGGCTAATTGATAAAGAAAAGGAGACATATTCTACGGGTGATTTTAATGAGATGGGGATAAAATGCAATGCTTTTTAGTTGAAATCTTCTTCGGCGACCACTTCTTGGCGCACCCAGCCAAAGGGCTCGCAGCCGAACTCCACCACGTCACCTACCTTGAGGTAGCGTGTCTTGCCCTCTGCCATGGCCACACCCATGGGCGTGCCTGTGGAGACAACATCACCTGGCTGTAGGGTCATGAACTCTGACACATAGGCGACGAGGCGTGCGACAGGCCAGATGAGGGCGGAGGTGTTTTCTTGCTGGCGCAGTTCTCCGTTCACCTTGAGTTGTAGATTGAGATTATTGGGGTCATGCAGCTCATCCTTACTGATAAAGACTGGGCCAAATGGTGCAAAGCTGTCGTAGCTCTTTCCCTTTGTCCACTGACCGCCGCGCTCCAGCTGGTAGCTGCGCTCGGAGTAGTCGCACATCAGCGTGTAGCCTATGATGGCGCGTTGGGCTTCTTGCTCTGTCGCGCGGTGTAGGGTGTCACCGATGACGGCGACTAGCTCCACCTCGTAATCTAGCTTTTCGCTACCCTCTGGGCAGATGACGTAGTTGAGGTCGGAGCTGATGGCTGAGGGGGACTTGAGGAAGAGGGCGGGTTCTTCTATCTTTTCCACCCCAAACTCCTGCGCATGACCGGGGTAGGTTAGCCCAAGGCAGGCTATGGTGCTGGGCTGTATATGCAGTGCGCTGGAGGGGACTAAACCCTCTGCATCAATGGCGACACCATCAGCAGCACCCTGAGAAAGCCATGTTTCTATCTGCTTGCGTATTTTTTTGCCATCGGGCAGCAGTGCATGCCAAAGCTGGTCTTCCATCGCGCTCACATCAATGAAGCATTGACGCTTTGGAACCCATAAACCGATGACGCTCTCGCCATCCTCATCTGCAAAGTATTGTAATCTCATGATAAAATTGTGTTCTGTTACATGTTTTCCCAGCCCTCGTATGTGTCGGGGATATTCTTGATACTATCGGGGATTTTTTGTTGAGAGGGTGGCTTAACAGCGGGGACTGTTGGGGCGACTGTGTGACCGCGTTGATCGGATGTGGGACCAGCGGGGATCTGATCTGCTATTTCTGTCATGCCGCTTCCTTCAAGAAGGGGGGGGAGTTCCGTGCCCAGAGTCTCGGATACATTGGTGTCCTCTGCTGCGTCCTGTTTTGCTATATCAGGGGATTTTTCGCCTATGGCTTGGTAGATATAGACGGGATCGCCTACCTGTAGTTGCCCAGCACGGATGTCAGCGGCAATCAGGGGGGTGATATTGTTGCTCACCGTCTGGGGGGAGACAACTAGATTGCCCACGCGTGCGTTACTGCCATCTGGTGGGCGAGAGATGAGGGTTGTGCCAGCATTGGGCTTTGCCTGTATCACGCGCACTAGAGCAAACTTGGCATCGGGATAGATTTTGTACACAGTACCTATATAAAAGACCTTTTTCGTGTCTTTTTTGTCAGGTACAGTGGCAGCATTTTTGTCTTCTTCGTCGCCACTGAATAGTTGGCAGGATGAGAGGACAAGTGTGCATGCACAGAGGAAGAGGCAGTGCTTCATGCCGATGATTGTAGCATAGTCTATCAGAGCGGGGCAAGCAGATTTTCTTGTCAGCACCCCGTGGTTGTGATATGCTGGTCACAGCCATGAAATTCACCGATAAAGTACGAGCCCGTGTTCAATTGACCCAATCTGCCCTCTGCGTGGGTATCGATCCTCGCCCTCAGAGAGAAAATATCGCCGAGCTGCGCGACTTCTTGCGTCGCCTCATTGATGAAACTGCGCCTTACGCCGCCGCCTACAAGCCTAATATTGCCTACTTTGAGGCCATGGGATTGCCCGGTTTGGAGTTGCTGGAGCAGCTGCTCACCTTTTGCCCTGCGGAAATACCTGTCATCCTCGATGCCAAGAGAGGCGACATAGGCGAAACGCAAAAATACTACGCGCAGGCCTACTTTGAGCACATGAACGTGGATGCCGTCACCCTCAATCCCTTTATGGGCTATGACATCTTGGAGCCCTTCCTCCACCACACAGACAAGGCTGTCTACCTACTGGCTGTCACTAGCAATGCTGGGGCTGCGGACATAGAGCAGCAAATCCTTGCTGACGGTCGCGCCGTCTATCAACTGGTTGGCGATATGGTAGCACGCTCTCAGGCAGAAAACAGCGCCACAGAGGTGGGCATGGTTGTTGGCCTGACTAATGCCAGCGATCGCATTCTCACAGATTTACCCTCTGCTCCCTTGCTCATCCCCGGTCTGGGTGCACAGGGTGGAGAGCTGGTATCCCTCAAGGCACGTCATGATGCATCCCCTGTGTTAATCAATGTTTCACGCGGTATCATGTACCAGAATCCCGAGAAGAGCTTTGCCGAGAAAGCCGCTTACTACGCCGCAGAAATAGGACGCGCTATCAACTAATCATTTCTTCTCTGGCTTTGTCAGAACGAATCGCACCAAGATAAAATTGAGCGGTACTACAAAGACAAAGACAGGGAGCGGGACAAGATCCACAGGATTTTGCAAGGGTGGTATCAGTTGCAATAGTGCATGAGGCAGAATAGCCTCATTGAGACTCACCAGCCAATCTCCCACCTTCATCAAAAGGAAGAGATTGAAAAGCAAATACTGTAAGCCAAAATTAATGGCGTGGGCTGCAACAAAGCCCGCGCCTTTTTTGGCGCTACCCTGTGTTTTGAATGTCCAACGCGTACTGGCAATATAATTAGCCACAAAGGAAAGCGCATACCCTATCCCGTAACTGAGATTGAGATAGAATTGCTGCGTCTCATCCAGCGAGAAAATGGTATTAATAGCCTTATAAATACCAATGTGCAGCAGGGTTGCCCCGACGCCAACAACAATAAAACGCAATGCTTGCTGACGCGTGGACATAAGGGGAGGTGTATGGGAGATATTAAGAGGCGAAGTGGAACTTCAGCAGCTCTATCTGATCCTCCTTGGTCACCAGATAACCATCCTTGGGGTCTAACCAGTGGAAGGAATGGATGGACTTGCGTGTGGAGCCCACGGGGTCACCTTCCTTTGCCTCGCGTAGGCGTGGGAGAAGGTCGGGTGCAAGTGCCTGTACCACCTCTTCCGTACTCAGAGGGGGCATAGAGGCGATGAAGCTTGAAATACCCAGAGGGATACACTTTTCCACGTCAGCTAGCAGCATCTGGTGAAAGTAGAACTGGTGCATCTCTTGTGGCGCGAAGGGCAGTTTTGCCTTGCCCTTGGGAGGATTCACACAGGTGTGAAGTAGGGGGGCAAAATCCTTATCAGCCATGGCAAGAGCTGGGATATGCACATTGAGTACACGACCAAACTGGCGATTGAGTGCCGTGTAGAGATTGATGCGATTTTGCACATAGGGATCATCGCTGGATTCCAAGATGGCACTGTTTTCATCAGCCTGATCTGAAAGCATATCGCAGGTTGTGAGAAAGATTGTCAGCTCTGGCTTGATATCTGGAAGGCGATTGATGAGGTAATCGCAGGACTGTGTATCCTCCTCTATCTGCTCACGGGAATACTCTGCACCCTTTGCAATAGCAGGGTCAAGGAAAACTAACTGTTGAAAGCTTCTCCCAAAAAGTAGGGCGAAGTTATCGCGATTGATCAGGTAATCGAAATAGCGTTTCTTTGTCCAGTATGTACCTAGAACCGTATCAGATCCGATAAAAGCAGTATCTTTACTCATGTTTAATATTGATTTTAAGCTCTTGAAAGGGCGTGGGGAGGGAATGCTAACACGATTTGGAGAACAAGGCAAGCTTTACTCTTGCTATTAGCTAGGATTTTGAATTTTCTACACATTTGTGAAAAAAAAGTGAAAAAAGTTAAAAAGTTTGAAAAAAATTAAAAAAGTTGAAAGAATCCTATCAGATAGGTCGTATTCTTTATAGCCGCAGTTAATACTCGGCTTCTCAAATAACAGGAAACTGTTTTTTCATAGAGTAGGTGTAAGTAAAGTCAGGCGGGGTACCTAGTACCCCGCCTGAACTTTCTCTCGTTTTCTGAGATTGAAACTTATGCATCACCTTTTTAAAGGAAAGAGTCTTGGAGCATGCTGAGGATTTCTTTCTTGGTGAGCTTAGTGGATATGTCACCACCCTCAAGCAGGGAGTCGGAGAGGCTCTTTTTGTTGCGATGCATTTCAAGGATGCGTTCCTCTATGGTCTGTGAGGCGATGATTTTGTAGATGGTCACGGGGCGTGTCTGTCCCATACGATGCGAGCGGTCCGAGGCCTGATCTTCGATGGCGGGATTCCACCAGGGATCGAGATGAATGACGTAATCGGCCGCCGTGAGGTTGAGACCCGTGCCGCCCGCTTTGAGACTGATGAGGAAGAGGGGCGCATCACCCTGCTGGTACTCCTCAACGAGACGCGCGCGCTCCTTGATGGGGGTCTGTCCATCGAGGTAGAGGTAAGGGATTTTGAGTGAGTCGAGCAGCTTTTTCGCCTGCGCAAGGAAGGAGGTGAATTGGCTGAAGACGAGCGCGCGGTGCTTGTTGTCGATGAGCTCGCTGACAATCTCGAGCAGGCTGTCGAGCTTTGCCGAGGAGGGCAGAGCAAAGCTCTCCTCGATGAGGCGAGGATGACAGGCGGCTTGGCGCAGCTTTGTAATCTCTGCAAGGGTCTGGATGGGATTGAGCTCACCATGCTCTATGCTCTGGATGGCATGCTGCCGTATGTTTTCGTAGATGGCGCGCTCTGCGGCTGATAGCTCGACGTAGTGGACGATTTCTGTCTTGGCGGGCAGCTCGTCGAGCACCTCGCTCTTGGTGCGGCGTAGTAGGAAGGGCTGGAGCATACGCTTGAGCTGCTGTTGCCTCGCGCGGTCTTTGTCCCTCTCGATGGGAGTGATGTAGTGTTGGTTGAATTGATCAAAGCTACCCAGTAAGCCAGGGTTGGTAAAATGAAAGAGATTCCAGATCTCACCAAGGTGGTTTTGTATGGGAGTACCGGTGAGCGCGATACGGAAGTCGCCTTGCAGTGCCATGGCAATCTTGGAGCTCTTGGTGTCGCGGTTCTTGATGTTGTGCGCCTCATCGAGGAGGAGCACATTCCACGTACGGGCTTGGAGTAGCTCTCCGATGCGGGGGAGTAGCCCGTAGGTGGTGATGACGATGTCGTGTGCGCCTGCTTGCTTGATGATGTCTTCGCGCTGCTCTATGATCTCGTGAAGAAGGTAGCAGCCTAGGCTGGGGGCAAAGCGCGTGATTTCATTGCGCCAGTTGTGCATGATGGAGGCGGGCGCGACGATGAGCGAGGCTCCCTTCTTTGCGCGATCGAGCAGAACGGCGATGGACTGCACGCTTTTACCAAGACCCATGTCGTCGGCGAGGCAGGCACCCGCACCCCATGCGGAGAGGCGGCTGAGCCATTCGTAGCCCTCAATTTGGTAGTCTCGTAGCTGGGCGGTGAGACCACTGGGGATGGCTATGGAGAGATCGTAGGCCTTCTTGATGCGCTTTTGCAGGTCTTTGTATTGCTTGTCCGCGCTGAGGGTGGCGCCTCCTTGCTCGAGATCTGAAAGGAGACTGCTGCGGAATTGGGAGATTTGAAGCTCGCCCTTCTTATCGGCGGTGAGCGTGTTGTCGAGCTCGGAGAGTTTCTTTCGCAGTTCTTCGCTCAGGGCGAGGAACTCACCGTGCTCCAGCTCGACAAAGCGTCCCTGATGGGCACGACTGCGCTGAAGCAGCTCCGCAAAGCTGAGGCGCAACTGCTCATCAACCTCGACTTCTCCGTCTATTTTGAACCACTCGCCGCGCCCTCGTGCAGAGAGGCGCATCTGTCCAAAGCTGACATTGCCGCGTATCTTGAGCTGTGCGCCCTTGGGCCACTCGATGCGCAAGATTTTTTCCATACCTTGTAGCTGCTCAAGAAGATCAAGGCAGTCATAGAGCTCATCGAAAAAGTGGGTGTCCTCTATGCTGCTATCCTGAGCGACCTTTCTGAGGATGGTCCGCACCTTGGCGACGTGGCGTTGCTCTGCTTTGAGCTGTCGCTTGACGGCGAGCTGCCCCTGCGCATCGACGATGAGGCAGGTTTCGGAACCTTCTCCAGCCTTGAAGTAGGGTGGGTGTTCCTCACGGGGTTTGGCAAAGAGCTCTACCTTCACCCCCTCGGCCATGGGGAGAATCTGGACGGTGATGCGCGCGCTGCCCTTCTCTTGGCGTATGTTCTCATCCTGTTCGACAAGGTTGGAGTGGACGGGGATGAGATTGGCAATGCTGTTGATGAGCTCTGTGAGCTGCGTTTGAGCCTCATGCGGGAAGGTGTTTTGCTTGGCGAACAGCTTGAGAATGTCACGCTGAATGCTGCTCATTTCAAAGACCTTGATGAGCACGTCGCTCTCGCGTAGCACGAGCATCGTGTCAGCCGCGTTGAGGGGGACATTGCTTGTCACCTTGAAGCCTTTCGCGTTTTTCTTCACCTCTAGATAAACACTGTCTTTTGTCACCTGCACAGAAATGTCGGGATTATTCTCAAGATAGACATTGGGGTGATCGACGAGGGCGGCGTAGCTTTCTGCATGACCAAGGCGAATGTCTTCCCATGGATTTTGCAGAGCTGCGCTGCTGCGCGCGATGGCAATATCTATAGGGGACATCCCCTCGACCTCTTCTTTGATAAAGCGTGTCAAGGCGATACTACGTCCCTTGCTCCAGCCAGATGCGCCCTTGTTCTTTTGGAGAATGGGGATGAGTTCAAGATTTTTATCGACGAGGTAGATAATGCGGTTTTGCTGTGCCAGCGTGCTGGTCTGTGTGCTATCACTGCGACGCACAATTTGCTTGTCAACGAGTTGGTTGATGGCATTGAGGTGGCGTTGCCATGCTTCGAGCTTGATGTATTTTTTGAGTAGGGGGCTGAGTTGGAGCTGCTGCATGAGGGGGGCCTGCTTCTCATGGAGAGCCTCGATGCCCGTGCTGGCTTCTAACAGCAAGAGTGCCCACTGGGGCTCTACCATAAGCTTCACAGCACGTGCTACCCAAGCCTCTGGTAGCTCCGAGAGTTGGTAGTGCTTGTTCACCATCACCGCGAGCAAAAAATCCATATCTTGCATATCATCCACTTCGTGTAGAAGTGTATGGAGTGCCGATTTTATAAGGCGCTTTTTATCAAAATTATGGAAGAGAAAGAGTCTTGATGCAGCATGTTCCAGATCAAAGTACTTAGAATAGTGGCTCAAGATTTTGGCGAGTCTGTTTTCAGAGCTCTTCTTCGTATCGCTGCTCAGCGCGATGTGGTACATGAGAGCAAAGAAAGAGCTGCGCGGGGAATCATGCAGGGTGTCAGAATTAGTAGCAAGTTTGTAGAGCTTTTTCTCCAAGGTACGTCCCCTGACGTAGTGGGTGATTGCCTTAGTGAGCTCACCTTGGTATTGCAGGCTCAGTGCTTTAATGTAATACGAATAGGCGGAGTACTCGTGCACCTTGATGGTATCTGCTCCGACTACGCCCCCTTGCAGCAGTTGGGATAGATAGAAGTAGATAGGCTCGACAAGTGAGAGCGCGAGGCTAGAGAGTTTTTTGCTCTCGATGATGGACTTGAGCCTCTCGGCAAGGATGGCTTGCGTCTTTGCGCCTAGCTTCTCCGCGGCGACAGCTAAGTGATTGAGGTAAAAAGAAACGTGCTCTACCCTCAGATGGTTGAGTATGGAGCACAACTGCTTGGAGCAGAGGATGAAGCAGATCGCTGTCTCACTGCTGTTCTGCGAAGGAATGATGCGGGGTGACGGTGTCGTGCTTGATAACTTCCCGCACCCACACAGGAATAAAAACTCGCGAATCTCTGATAGACCATAAGAGAAAAAGCA
This sequence comes from uncultured Akkermansia sp., assembly GCA_964371795.1. Classification (GTDB taxonomy): domain Bacteria; phylum Verrucomicrobiota; class Verrucomicrobiia; order Verrucomicrobiales; family Akkermansiaceae; genus Akkermansia. The sequence continues at coordinate 18,811 of CAYJON010000030.1, forward strand.
ATATCTGTCAACGTAGCGATTGAATTCGTTGTATTCTTCTATAGATTTGGGTTGAAAGTAGAGAGGGTAATCTAGCCAAGGTAAGTCATAGGACTTCTTTGATGGATAGGAGGCGCGCACGTTGAGTCTCGATTCATCGACGAGCTCATCAAGGAGCTGCTGGGCAAGCTTTTTTGTGCTGCGATTCTCACTGCATGCGCGTAAAATGTTGCTTTGCTCCAGAGGGATGATGCTATATGCGCAAAGGCGTAGAATATATTCTTTTATCTCTTCATGCTTAGGATTTTTTACCGTATTGATCTCTTTGAAGTATTCCATGTGTATGTGTGTTTGTTGCTGCTGCCGTTCGCGTATCTAAATTGACCTACTTAATTGAAATATCTCTGATAGCTAGCCCCTGGGATAACGTGTCGTGATAATAATTGCTTATATTTTTTAAACTGTGGGTGCTCCAAATGAGAAATACAAGCGAGAACAGGCACGATATGCCGAGAGGGGGAGCTTATCACATCTCTTAAATAGCGCTTAATATGCTGACCTTTTTGCTTGTCGTTGACATATTGAGATAATACGAAAATGAGTTCAATGTTTTTTCTGTCTTTAAGCATCAAT
>CAYJON010000031.1:0-8414 GCA_964371795.1 uncultured Akkermansia sp.
TGCAAATAATGAAAAGCTTTATCGCGTTTTATTGTGCTATATAATAGTCATTTGTGAAGATGATTTGCAAATAATGAAACGCGCTTTTGCAAATAATAAGAGTTGCACACATCTTTTTCATGCTTGAGTCTGGGGCTCAGAGATGTTAAGTTGATATGAAGATTATGAAGTATATGACTAATCAGAAGAAAGCCCTGTTTTTAAGCCCGCTGTGCAGTATGTTATTGTGGCTGGTCTGTATTTTTGTCCTGCTTGCCCCCGATGCAAGAGCTGAGAAGGACGATGAATTGAGTATAGTCTGCTACAACGTGAGGCGTTGCCGTACGGATGCAGGTAAATATGATTACAATCATTTTGCAGACATTATCAGAAAATGCCGACCCGACTATGTGTCCTTGCAAGAGCTCGTCAACCAGAGCAAACAGTCCACAGGCGAAGAGTTGGCAAAGAGGCTAGGTATGCACTTTAGCTTTGGTGCTGCCATCCCACTAGGTGATGGGGAATATGGCGTGGGCATACTTTCCAAGGAAAAACCGATGGATGTCAAAAAAATCACCATCCCCAGTGAGAGTGAAAATCGCCTGCTTCTCATCGCCGAGTTTAAAGACTGCTATTTTGCAGCAACCCATTTCCCGCTCACTCCCGAGGAGAGGGCAAAGGCTGTAAGTATCGTCATTGAGGCCACCCTCGCATTGAAAGACAAGCCTGTCATCTTGACAGGTGATTTTAATGCAGAGCCCGAGGGTGATACAGTAAAAAGCCTGCTCATCCACTACAAGGCGCTCAGCAGCTTGAAAAGCCCTACCTACCCTGCTAAAAAGCCCAAGAAGGTCATTGACTATATTTTTGCTTCAAAGAAAAATTTTGAATATGAAGTGCTAGAGTCAAAGGTCATAGCGACACAGGATAAGGCCTCTGATCATCTGCCTCTCTCTGTGAAGGTGAAGTTTACAAAATAAACCCATCAGTATGGCTCTCTCTCCAAAGGAACAGATGGACATTGTCAGCACGCTGCGCGACTTTGTTAATCCCCCGTCTACGGGAAAGCTTCGTCCCTACCAATTTGCTGATTTGATTAGCGCGAGGGCAGAGGAGGGCTCTTTGCTTGCTACTCTCCAGCATTTGCTTCGTTTGCTTCGATTTGCCTACCCTGCACAGTCCGATCAGAGTTGGTGCAGTGAGAAGGGGGCAAGAAAGCTGCTGGAAATAGCCAGTGATGTAGAGAAGGGCTGCTTCCCCCAGATGGGTGAAGAAGATATAGACTACGCGAGGCGCGGTCTGATGAGCCCTCGCTACAGTGAGTATCTGCTGCAAGACCCCTTGCAGGATGAGGTGGAGGTGGAGGCAGACTTTTTTCCTCCCTCCTGCGATAGGGGAGGCTATGCTTCATACAGCATGGAAGATGTCGCCCAGTTCATTCATGATATTTTGGATTATGAGATGAGTCGTGTCAAAAATCCCTACAACCCAGCCCAATTTTTGCGCAACAATCCCAGTCCTGCTTCTCGAGAGTATGCAGCCATTAGCATGATAGTCTACGCGAGGTATTATTTCATGGGCTTTCGTGACGGAGGCACCGTCAGTGCAGTTGATGATTGGGAGGATTGGAATATGTGGTGCAATGATGCGGGAAGGGAGTTCTTGCTGGCTTTGGCAGATTATTTCCTCCAAGATGAGCTGCCTTTTCCCACGGAGAAGGAAGTTTTGCAACTGCGTCAGTGCTACTTGCCAGAACGATATAAGCTAATACTAGAGGGGCTCATGGCGACACACTGCAAGCCTCGTGCTGTCCCGCAGGGCTTGCCTTTGATCAAGGTCGGCTTCGGCTTTGGGGAGAGATTGCGCCTTATTTGGATGTGGAGGGGTAGTCGTGCGCGGGGAAGTTATCGTTTGCTGCTTGCTGGGCGTCTCTTGGGAGAGGGGGCATCATTTTATCTGCCTTTGCGAAGCCGCAAGAAGCGATGGCGCGATTCCCTGTCATACAATCCCTGCCGTGCCGCCTATGATCTATAAGAATTTAGGGGCGAAAATCGCTTTAAGCTACTTTACTTTAGATGTTTATTGTGTGTTGGTTCTTTTTTGCTCTCAGGAAAAATGAAGAATTCCGTTCTCTTTGATTGACCTAAGAGGCGATTTGATGTAGATTATAGATAGTACATCCCCTTTAATCACTCACCAATAAACTTGCTGTGTATTCCAACGAAAACTATCTCATTGACCTGCTGATCGAAGATCAGATAATTGACTATACCACAGTTGATGCCATCCGCGCAGAGCTCACCTCCATGGAGACCGTCTTAGAAAAGCTTATCGAGCTTAAATACTTTGACGCAGAGTATCTTGCCCAGATTGCCGCCAACCACTCTGGCATGGACTACATCACTCTCTCCGACATAGAGATTGAACCCCATATTATCAACAGTGTTGATCAGGAACTGCCTCGCCGTGTGGGTTTTGTCCCCATTGGCGATGATGGCTACTCCATTCAGGTGGCCATTGCTGACCCCTTTGATATGGAAAAGCTAGACAGCTTGCCCCAGTATATTGGGCGTGATGCTAGCTTCTTTGTCTGCTCTGTCCCTCAGTTAGAAAAAGCCATAGACAAGTACTATCCAGAGAATGCTAACAGTGGCAAGGACGGTGAATCCCCCATTATTGCTCTGGTGGACAATATGTTCAATGAGGCGCATGCCATGCGCGCATCCGACATTCACATTGAGCCCATGGAGGATAGAGTGCGCATGCGCTACCGTATTGACGGTCGCCTTGTAGAGATTACCAATCACCCCAAAAAGCTTCTTGGATCTATCGTTGCCCGTCTGAAGGTGATGAGCTCCACCATGAGTATCGCAGAAAAGCGTGTTCCTCAGGATGGTCGTATTGAGCTAGACCTCCAGAATGGCGGTCACATTGACCTTCGTGTTAGCACTGTTCCCTCCAATCACGGTGAGTCGGTGGTCATGCGTATTTTGGACAAGTCGGCTCTCGCCCTCGGTCTGCCCCAGTTGGGCTTCCTTTCTGATGACGAAGCAACCTTTGACCAGTTGGTGACCCTGCCCGACGGTGTTATTCTGGTGACAGGTCCCACGGGTTCTGGTAAGACGACAACGCTTTACGCCTGTCTCAATCACATCAACCGCCCCGACAAAAAGATTATCACGGCGGAAGACCCCGTTGAATATGAGTTGGCTGGTATCAATCAGGTCATGATTCGTACAGAAATCGGTATGACCTTCGCCGCCGCTCTCCGAGCCATGCTACGTCAGGCACCCAACATCATCATGATTGGTGAAATTCGAGATGGCGAAACCGCTGGTATCGCCATCCAAGCCGCGATGACGGGTCACTTGGTTCTCTCCACCCTGCACACCAATGATGCGCCATCATCCGTGGCTCGTCTTGCTGACATGGGTATTGACCGCTTCCTCATCGCCTCCTCCGTCCGCGCCATCATGGCACAGCGTCTCTGCCGCAAGCTTTGCGACAACTGTAAGGCTGATGGTCATCTGACGCCCAAGCAGGCTCAGATTCTCGGCATTGAACCAGATCGCATTGTCAAGGTGCCTACAGGCTGTAGTGTCTGTGGCAACAAGGGCGCGAAGGGTCGTATGGGTATCTTTGAAATCTTCCGCGTCACCGATGACGTGCGTGGTCTCATTAACTCTGACCTCACCTCTGCCCAGCTGCGCAAGAAGGCTCGCGAGCTAGGCATGCGCACCCTGCGCGAAGACGGTGTCCGTAAGGTGATGGCAGGTGTCTGCTCCGCCGAAGAAGTCATCCGCGTCACAACAGGCGACGCTAGCTAATCCCCATAACCTCTCCTCTACCAATTACAATCATTTTTACCTGATATGGAAACGAATATAACACTTGAAGTCTTTGTCAACAGCGGCATGATGGATCAATCAGTCGTCAAGGACATCATTGATGAAATGGGCAACAGCGGCAAGGAAGTATGGGAAACCCTCATTGACTTCGGCATCATTAGCTCCCCAGAAGACTTTTGGAACGTCATCGCTACAGAAGTAGGCGCGCAGTATATCTCGCTGGTCAACTTCACACCGCCCGAGCACATCCTCAACATGATTCCAGCGGCGCAGGCACGTCTGCACGGTGCTTTCCCTATTGAATACAAGGAAGGCGAAGGTCTCTACATATGCTTGGAAGACCCCCTCAATCCTCAGGCTATAGATGACTTGCGCCTTGCTACAGGGCGTGACATCTTCCTTTACGTTGCAGCTGACTATGAAATCCGCGCTCGCATCACAGAATGCTACGGCGGTGCTGAGGCTGCGATGGATGACCTCATCAATGAGCTGAGCTCGATGAGCATAGGCAGCCAAGATGGCGTTGATGAAGCCAACTCCACCCCTGTTATCAAGTTTGTGAACCTCGTGATCACGCAAGCGATTAAGGAAAAGGCTTCCGATATTCACCTAGAGCCCTTTGAACATGAGTTCAAGATCCGCTACCGTGTTGACGGTGCTCTTTATGAGATGTCCCCACCCCCAGTCCACCTTGCCACACCAGTTATCTCTCGTGTGAAGGTTATGGCGGGCATGAACATTGCAGAACGTCGCGTCCCACAGGACGGTCGTATTGTGATGAAGGTAGGCGACCTCAGTGTGGACATGCGTATTAACTCCCTGCCCACCCAATATGGTGAGTCTGTGGTGCTACGTGTTCTCGACCGTAACAGTGTGAGCCTTGACCTCAACAACCTCAATCTCTCTCCAGAGCTGCATGAGTACATCCTCGACACGGTGAATAACCCCAATGGTATTTTCGTTGTGACTGGTCCTACGGGTTCTGGTAAAACCACGACACTTTACGCTGCGCTGCGTGAGGTGAACACAGAAGATGCCAAGGTGCTCACCGCAGAAGACCCTGTCGAATATGACATTGACGGTATTGTGCAGGTGCCCATTCATGAAGCAATTGGTGTGACCTTCCCACGTGTGCTGCGTGCCTTCCTTCGTCAAGACCCTGACCGCATTCTGGTGGGGGAAATTCGTGACCAAGACACGGCGCAGATTGCTATTCAAGCGGCCTTGACGGGTCACTTGGTTCTCTCCACCCTGCACACCAATGACTCCGCAGGTGCGGTAACGCGTTTCGTGGACATGGGTGTTCAGCCCTTCTTGCTCTCGGCAACCATTCTTGGTATTCTGGCACAACGTCTTGTGCGTACCATCTGCCCCTATTGCAAAATCCCCTACACTCCCTCCAATGCACTGCTCTCTCAGCTGGGTATTGATCCCAGTCTCATCGGCAGCCAGCAGTTCTTCACAGGCTCCCGTTGTGACAAGTGCGCCAACACTGGCTACAAGGGACGAAAGGGTATTCACGAGTTGCTACATGCATCCGACCCCATCAAAGAGCTTATTACTAAGAACGTCCCCTCCATCGTGCTCAAGCAAAAAGCCATTGAGCTGGGCATGCACACGCTGCGAGAAGACGGTATCCATAACATCTTTGAAGGCAACACAACCATAGAAGAAGTGCTCAAGTACACCTAATAGCTTGACCCCCCAGAATCATTTTGATAAACTACATTCAATCATCAAACATCCCCCCCACTAATCACTATTACCATGGCTAATTTTAAGTACACAGCCCTCGACCAAAATGGCATCGAGAAAGTAGGTGTTGTCTCCGCTAATACAAAGATGGAGGCAGCAGAGCAAATCCGCGGCATGGGTCTACTATTGCGCGATTGCCGAGAGGTCAAAGGCGCAAAGGCCTCTGCACCCAAGGATAAGGCAAAACCTGGCAAAAAGGGCGTCAAGCGCGGCAAGGGCAAGGCAGGTGCTTCTGTTAAGCAGAAGGAACTCATGATCTTCACCCGCCAGCTCGCTACTCTGATTAATGCAGGTCTGCCCCTGCTTCAAAGTCTCAACGTTCTGGTCAAGCAGGAGCCCAACCCCAACCTCCGTGCTACCATTCAAGGTATCGCAGAAGGCGTGCAGGGTGGTTCTACCTTCTCCGAAGCTCTGGCTGCCTACCCCAAGCTGTTTAATAAGCTCTATGTGAACATGGTGAAAGCTGGTGAAATCGGTGGTGTTCTCGAAGTCGTACTCAACCGTCTGGCAGAATACCAAGAAAAGGCTAGCAAGCTGCGCGGTAAAATCACCTCCGCGATGGTTTACCCCTTCATTATTCTCTTCATCACCGTGGGTATTCTCGTCTTCCTCATGCTGGTCATCGTTCCCAAGTTCAAGGAAATGTTCGACAGCAGCGACGTGGAACTCCCCGCTATCTCCAAGCTGGTCTTCAACGCCTCCGACAACGCGATGGCGCAGGATCTCATCCCCTTCCTCCCCAATGCAGTGGTCGTTATTGTGGCGCTCTTTGGTGTTGGTGTGGGTATCAAGCTATGGAGGCGCACGCCTAAGGGTGCTCTGGCCTTTGACCAATTTGTTCTCAAGACACCGCTCTTTGGTACACTGACCAAGGTGAGCTCCGTTGCGCGATTCTCCCGTACCTTTGGTACGCTGGTGGCATCTGGTGTGCCCATTCTTCAAGCCCTGCTCATCACACGTGATACCTCGGGCAACATGATTGTCGCTAACGCTATTGACAAGACCCATGACGCCGTGCGCGAAGGTGAATCCATCGTCTCGCCCATGAGTACTTGCCCTGTCTTCCCTCCCATGATGATTTCCATGGTGGACGTGGGTGAAGAGACTGGTCAGCTTCCCGACATGCTTATCAAGGTAGCAGACGTCTATGACGAAGAGGTGGACAACGCCGTTGGTGCGATGACCTCCATGCTAGAACCCATCATGATTGTTGTCCTCGCGGTCATCGTCGGTGGTATCGTTCTGGCTATCTTCATGCCCATGATGGAAATTATCAAGAGCGTCTAACCCGCCATGAAAAGCATCAAGCATCACAGCCTTTCTGGCAAGCTACGTCGCGCTTTCACCCTCGTTGAGGTGCTCGTGGTCATCACCATCATCGCCTTCTTGGTAGCAGCGGTTTGGGCTGCGAGAGAGTACATGCTCGCTCAGTCACGCGAAAAGGCTACTGTCACCAATCTCAGCCTGATTGCTGCCGCATTGGAAGAGTACAAGTCTGACAATATCACCCTACCATTAGGTGAAGGTGATGAATACAGTGGTCACTTGCTCTACAGCATGCTATCTGGTGATACGAACAATGACAGTGAGATTGATGATGATAAATCAGGTCAACGCCGCCGTCGTTATATCGAAAGCATCGCCTACATTAGCACTGTCGATCGCGACCTTCCCACTGGTCTCCCCGCTGTGAAGCTCAAGCTCAAAGGAGCTAGGGCTGGCAACAAACCACGCTACGTCTTTGTTGACGCGTGGAAGAAGCCCTTCCGTTACACCACGGGTTGCGAGGCAGAAACAACCAACGACAGACCAGGTTCTGGTATTAACGCAGACTTTGATGTCTTCTCTACAGGCCCCGATATGGACGGCGATATTGCTAGAGGAAATGGCGTTGATGCTGACAATATCTCCAACGTCGAAAAATAACAAGATTAAGCAACAAAGTGCCTCTCTAACGAGAGGCACTTTTTTATTTCCCCTAAAAAGATTATGCAACGATTTCTTCTCTTTCTGATACTCTTGCTATTGCCTAGTCTCGCCCTAGCGGACAAGAAGCAAAAGCAATACCGAATCCTCTTTGTAGGCAATAGCTATACCTTCTACAATGACCTTCCCAGTATCATAGCTGGCATGGCAAAGTCCAAAGGTATCACCACGGAGATTGATAGACTCCTAGAGGGCGGAGCGACCCTGCAAGGGCATTTTCACGATGAAAAGGCCGACAAGGTCAAGCATAAGATCAGCCAAGGCGAATATGACGTCGTCATCCTCCAAGACCAAAGTCAAATCCCTGCTATATCCCCCGAAGATAGTATAGAAGGCGTCAAGAAGTGGGCATCCCTTCTCCCGCTAGCAAAGCAGCAGAAAGATGCCACACGTCTCATCCTCTTCCAGACATGGGGCAGAGGAGAGGGTGGAGTCTTTGATACGGAGATGCAAGACCAACTAACCGCCACCTACAAGAAATCCGCAGAGCTAGCCGGCGCAGAAGTCGCCCCCGTGGGCGAGGCATGGCGCAAATGGTATGCTGATGCCGATAGGGCAAAGAACATGCCCCTGCATGCAGGCGATGGCTCTCATCCTAACCTGCGAGGCTCTTACCTTGCAGCCCTTGTTCTCTACAAGACAATATACAAGCTCAACCCCGTACAGACAGCTAACCACATAATCGTTGGCGATAAAAAGGTCAGCATGCCCAGTAAGGAGGGGAAGTTGCTCAAGCAATGCGCTTTCAGTGCCACGCAGGGGGGAAAGAAGAGCCGCAAATAACAATCTGACATGCTGGTACTCCTATCGCCCGCAAAGACGATGCGCCCTGCTTTGGAGGGCGAC
>CAYJON010000031.1:8514-19400 GCA_964371795.1 uncultured Akkermansia sp.
GTCCACCCATACAGAATGGAAGGCAGTGTGAAGCTGGGTGAGGGCAAGACAAGGGCAGATCGCTATTGGAGGGAGCATCAAACACAGCTCCTCATCAATGACGCGCAAGAGGCAGGGGGGACATTAATCTACCTCGCCTCCAAGGAAGAGCAACAGGCCTTTGATTGGAAGAAGGTGTGCCAGCAGCTGCGCGTGCTGCATATCGAATTCTTGCAGCGCAAGGGTGAAAAGCTACGAAACGTCGTCGTGTACACCAAGATGGCGAGAGGCGAGATGCTGCGCCATATGCTGGAGCAGCGTGTGACAGAGCTGGAGCAGCTGAAGGGCTTTGAGTGGGAGGGCTACCGCTACTCCGATGCAGAATCCAGCGAAGATCGTTGGGTGTGGGTGCGGGAGTGAGCAAGGGGCTCTACTTCATGCCATTCAAGCGTTTTTTCCACGCTTCGGCCTCTTGTAGCGATTCGCTGGTATTTTGCTTTTCTAGCTCTTGGATGTAAAGCTCCACTGCGGGCTTGTAATCGCGTCCTGCGGAGAGTTTGAGCAGCTCCATATACTTCGCCTCGCTGGGATTGACTCCGCGTCCTTCTCGGTGCAACAGGGCGCAGATATAAAGAGCCTTGGCATCACCACCCTGTGCGGAGAGACCATACCAGTAGGCTGCGTTCGCCTCGTTTTTGGCTAGTCCGTACTTGCCTGACATGTAGATATTGCCTAGAGAATTGCTAGCCTGCGTCAGTCCAGAGCGCGCCGCTTTCTCCAACCAAGCAACGCCAGCTCTGTAGTTTTTCTTCTGCTCTAACTCAAAGTGGGCAAGGGCAAATTGAGCCTTGTTGTATCCGCCCTCTGCGGCTTGTGTGAGGTAGGCCATGCCTTTTTCTGCCTGACCTTCCATTTTTTGGTATTCTTGAGATAGGGCATACTGCGCCTCGGCTATTCCTGCTTCTGCGGCTATTTCCCAATGCTTGAGGGCTGCGGTGATATCTTTTTTGATGCCAGCTCCGTGGTAGTGCATCTCGGCCATAAAGCAGTGTGCGACCTTGTTCCCCTGTTCTGCGGCTTTAGAGAACCACTCGTAGGCCTTTTGGCGGTTTTTCTCTATGCCCTTGCCGCCTTCCATGTAGATGCCCGCAAGGTCAATCTGCGCCTGATGATAGCCCTCTGCGGCAGCTTCTTGGAGTAGCGTCATCGCTCCAGCAAAATCTGATGCCATGTTTTCAATGTTGGGCTTGAGCAGTGCCTTCATCTTCTCGTACTTCTCCTTGGCAGAGAGTCTTTCCTCGCTTTCTTGCTGGCAAGAACTGAGTAAGGCAATGCAGATTAGTGCAGGTAGGGTATACTTCATGCGTCTATTCTAGGGAAAAATCTACAGCTTTTCAAGCTTTCTTCGTGTACACAAGAATTCTAACTTGTATTACTGGAAAAACTTGCTAGGATAGAGCTTATATGACCAGCTCCCTTCCTTCTTTTGAATTTGCTCACCAGATTGCCAGTTATGAATGTGGTGTCGATGGCTTGCTTCGTCCTGAGGCCATACTGCAATACTGCCAAGAGGCAGCAGAGCGACATGCTAACTCTCTCAACTTTGGTCATGACTGGGGCAAGGAAAAGGGACTCATCTGGATGCTTGTGCAAGCTGACGTGCGCATAGAACGTCTACCACGTTGGAAGGAAAAGGTCATCGTCCGCACCGCCACTGGTGCGAAGTCTGCCCTGCAAGCGCGTCGTGTCGTCACCCTAAACTCTGAGGAGGGCGATGTGCTTGTCTCCGCGGACTTGGAGTGGTTGCTCATAGATGCCCGCCGCCGCCGTCCCTGCCCCCTAAAGAAGGCAGAGCTAAACCTTGCTGACATGCCAGCAGAGCATGAGGAAATGCCCACCATAGAGTGGCAAGAAGAAGGCGAGGTGATGCCCTATACCGTGCAGTATCGCGATTTGGACTTTTATCAGCATGTGAACAATGCCTCCTACCTCATCTGGGCCTTGGAGCAGCAGGTAGACAGGCTAGAGCAGGGCTTGCGCCATATTCACATTAATTACAAAAAAGAAAGCCACAGGGCAGAGTCGCTAGAGCTGACGCGCTACGTCTCACAAAGCCCAACTGGCTGGACGCGGCAGCTGGTGAGCGATGTCGATGGGCAGTTGAGAGTGGAGATTCTCTTGCGCTGGGGAGGGCTTTGATAGCTTTTTTCTGTAGCAAGAGTGAATTTACTTGACTTTTTGAGAGAAATATAGTTTGATACCTGCCCGCACGAATCTGAATATAGAACCATGTTCGTCTCACAGCTTAAATCAAAAATCCACCGTGCCATGGTAACCCGTGGTGATACGTCATACGAAGGCAGCATAGAGATCCCCAAGGATCTTCTTGATGCAGCAGGCATTTGGCCTAATGAAAAGGTGCTTGTCGCCTCTATCACTTCGGGAAATCGCTTGGAAACCTATGTCCTTGTTGGCCCTCCCAACACAGGTCAAATTATCATCAATGGCGGTGCCGCCCATCTCATCAAGGCGGGCGAACGCGTTGTTATTATGAGCTTTGGACTTTCGGACAAAGCTATAGAGCCTAAGCGCGTCATCTGTAACGAATTCAACGAAATAATCTCTTAACATCCCATCCTCTTATCATGCTTAACTTTTTTATAACGCTTTGTTTTGCCCTCTTGCTCATTGTGAGCATACTTCTCCTCCTTGTTATCCTCATGCAACGTCCAAAGCAAGAGGGTCTCGGTGCATCCTTTGGTTCACAGATGACAGACCAAGCCTTTGGTGCGCAGACATCTAGTGTCCTCAAGAAAGGTACAATTTTCTTTGGTATCATTTTTGGTGTCCTTTGCTTTACTCTAACTATTTTGCTCACAAAGCGCTTTGAATCCGAAAAATCAGATCTAGGTAATAAGGAAGTTGAAGCAGCCCCAGCCACGCTTCCAGTTGCACCAGCACCTGTTCCAGTAGATCTGGTTGAGCCTATCACAACAGAGCCTGCTGCTGAAGAGTCCACAGAATCTTCTACTCTTCTTCCCACCGTTCCTCCAGTTGCACCTGATTCTTCTACTCTTCCCCCAGTTGCTCCTGTAGTTCCTGCACCTGCACTGTAACACGCATATTTTTCAATACACAAAAGCCGCGAAGCGCCTATTGCGCTTCGCGGCTTTTTATATTGAAGAGGGTGATAATATAAATTATCTTAGGGGGTTCTTGAAGGCACGCTATACTGCTCTGGCTTGGTTAATTGATTGTAGAGCTCTATGGCCTTCTTGGTCGCTTCATTATCCGATAGCCCCTCGTGGATCCATGTTTCGTAGTGATCAAGGACACGCTCAACTATCTCCTCATGTTGCTGGGCGACCTTACTCAGTTCTGGCGCGATGCTTTCGGTGAGGGAGGTGATGGCGGGTGTGACATATTCTGCCCATGCCCAGTATCCTTGTTCCATCAGGTATCCGCCAAAATAGATGCAGGCCTTTGCTAGATAGACTAGCTGGAAGAAGACTGCAACAAGGGCTGCAACCATGCTCACCAGCGAGCTAATCCATGCAAAGCGTACCTTGCCGATGACACCAAAAAACAAAACAACCAATCCCATGAGTAGGCAGAGCAGGATAGCCAGTATCCCCGCATAGGGGATAAAGCTACATGCCGCCAGCAAGATAACGAAGAATGAGGCAAAAAAGGCTATCAGTTGCATGGGATGGCTTGTCTTGGGGTGAGGGGTTTTTCTAGTAGAGGTCTATCATATCACGGAGGATATGGATGGACTCACGCAGTTCTGGGTCAAGATCAGAGGGGTAATCAGGGCTCTTGGATAGCTTTTCTTCCTGAGTTTCCTCGCGCTCGATGTACTCATTATCATCGCCGATGATGTCGATTTCAAGCTCGCTCTTTCTCACGTTTTCGAGGGTGAGGCGGTAGATGGTGAGGTTTTTCTTGTCCTCATCAGCCATCTTGGCATAGCGGATGCTGCGTTCTGCATCGGCTGCTTTTTTCTCAGCGAGAAGTTTTTCTGTCTCTGCTACTCTGGCGGCCTTGTTGAGGGAGGTCTTGTTCTTGAGTGTGCGCTCGCGGAAGCGGGTGATATTGTCACGCATGTACTGCATGTCCTTGTCCTTGGCGACGCGTGAGGCACTGCGTTGCTTGAGAAGGGGGATAACCTTGTCCAGTTGCTCGTTGCGGGCGTAGCCTGGTGCCTTGGGGATTTCGTCGTAGGGCATGGCGTAATCCTGCTCTGCTTCGCCAATCTCAAAGCCAGCTGTGACAACGGGAAGTACGATGTCGCTGGGCACACCCTTGAGTTGGGTGGAGGCACCGCCGACACGGTAGTACTTTTGCATGGTCATCTTGAGCATGCCGCTGCCCTGACGTGGGCTGAATACGGAGAGATAACCGCCAATATCGTAGGTGCGTTGCACAGTGCCCTTGCCAAAGGTGGATTCATCACCGACAATGACAGCGCGACCGTAGTCAACCATGGCTCCTGCGAGAATTTCAGAGGCGGAGGCACTCAACTTGTTGGTGAGGATGACGAGTTTTCCGTTGAAGAGGGGGCGACCGCTCACGGTGTGACGCTCAATGACGCCGCGGGAGTCCTTGGACTGCACGACGGGACCAGCTCCTGTGAAGAAGCCAGATATCTTGCGCACTTCTTCCAATGAGCCACCACCGTTGGAGCGGAGGTCAATGATGATACCTTCAACGCCTTCTTTAATCATGCGGTTGAGCAGTAGCTTCACATCGCTGGCGCAGCTGCTCTTTCCTTGCTGTATGTCGAGGTAGAAGGAGGGCAGCGTGATGATGCCGAGGCGGTAGCTGCGCTCATTGCCTTCCATGTCAATAGCCTTATCGATGATGATTTTGCCGTTTGCGAGCTCATCAGCAATGGGGACTTTGGCGCGTGTGAGGGTGATGATTTTTTCTTCGCCTGTACCATCGCGCTGGATGCGTAGGCTTAGTTTTTCGCCTACCTTGCCGCGAATGAGTTCAATGACCTTTTCAAGGTTCATGAAGAGAATGTCTGTCCATTCTCCTGCATTTTTGGAATCAATGGCAACGATGCGGTCGCCTAGCTCGATGAGATCGCTCTTTTCTGCAGGACCACCCTTGATGATGCCTGTGATTTTTGTAGAGCCGTCGTCATCTGATTGCAGCTGGGCACCTATGCCGATGAGTTCGGCCTTCATCATGTCGAGGAAGCGTTGCTGCTGGCGCGCACCCATATAGCTGCTATGTGGATCATATACGGTTGATATGGAGTTGAGGAGAGTGGAGACCATGTCTTGGAGGTCTGTCTCTAAAATACCGGTACGCAGACGCTTTAGGCGAGCAAGAATCTTTTCATGCGCATTGAGGGGGCTAGCGTCCTTATAGACTTCGCCTTTTTCGCGGGCAAGTTTTTCGAGGTTCTCACGGCGCAGTTCTTCGGACAGCAGCATGTCGGTGATTTGATCATCCCATACACGTTCCAGTGCGGCAGCGTCCTTTTCCCAAGCAATGTCTTTGCGGGAGCGTGGAACGCTACGCTTTGTATTAAAGTTGGGCATGGTGTTATTCATGGACTTGATGCGATCTTCAGTGTATTTGATATAGTGAAGTGCGCGCTCGTTAAAGAAGCCGTGGATTTCCTCTGCGAGGTCTTCTGTCTCTTCATTGATGAGGAAGTCGCCAAACTGTGATGCGTACTTTTTCTGTAGCATGTCAACATCCTGCTGCGTCAGATAGAGGCGGGCGGGGTCAAGTGTGTTGAGGTAGTTATCGAAGAACTTTTGGTACATCTGCTGGTTGAATGGCTGACGGGAGTAGTGACCATTTTGGAGCAGCATGTAGAATTGCTTGCCTATCTTGTCGTAATCAGGCTTTGGTTCGCTGGCGGAAATTGAGCTACAGGATATGGCGCTAAGTGCTGTAAGCGCAAGCCCTGAAAAGCAACGAAGAACTGGGGGGATGTATGAAGACATGACTATAGTTGAAAAAGACTGTATCCTGCCACGATGCAGGAAGTTTTTCTATTCTACTCATTTTTGAGCACATGTCTACTATAAATAGCGCATACTGACAGCGATGGGCAAAAAAAAGCCTTCTTGGGGTGGTAGCTTTTGCTTGCTCCTCGCGTGCATAGTCGTTATACTCTCCGCCATGGAGACCCAACTTATCATATCATTAGAGGATTTTCCGCCTGAGGGCAAGCATCTGACAGGAGAGCTAGATGGCTCGATTTTTGCCTTGGAGGAGCAAGAGATTAGCAGCATCGCTCCGCTCTATTATGATTTGAGTATTCAGGTGTTTGATAAGGAGTTGGTCGTCCATGGTAGCCTAGAGGCAGAGTTTCGCTTCTGCTGCGCGCGCTGTGCGGAATACTTTGAACATCGTATCATCTGCGATAGATTTGCTATATCGGAGGATATATCAGAAAAACTGAGTATCAATATCACAGAGCAATTACGAGAAGAACTTCTCCTCCTGCTTCCCAACTACCCCAAGTGCGATTTGCAAGGCGTGGAATGCGAAATAAAATATAAAAATGATAAAAATGATGATTTAAGTCTGGACAAGGGTAGTGATTCTGTAGTAAACTCTCCCACCGCCAGTCAAAACAATGTCTGGGCCGCCTTGGATGGTCTGCAAAGTCAGGACTAAAGGACACTATCTTTTAGCAAGCTGATAAAGCACCAAACAAAGTGACTCACAAGTTGGCGAGCAATATCAACCACTTCATAAATAAAAACTCTTTAACCAAATAATATTATGGCAGCCCCAAAACGCAGAACATCGAAGATGAAGCAACGCTCACGTCTGGCCTCCTACGCTTGGAAAGCTCCCAAGCTCGGCAAATGCCCCAAGAGCGGAGCAGCAGTTCTTGGTCACACAGCATGTGCCGCAACTGGCATTTACACGAACCACAAGGGTGTGGAAATTGTTGTAAAGCTTGTAGACTAAAACTTTTTTACATTGATACATCGCGGGCTTCTTGTTACACGACAAGAAGCCTGTCTTGCGTTTTGGCAGATCAGCTTCTCGCAGTAGTGCTTTTTGTGCTCAATCTGCTTTTAGCCTCGCCATGGCTCATTTTATGTGTATACTGATGGCATCTCATCAGATTTTAGATATGAAAAGAACCTTAGTCAAAGATTTGCTCAAAAGTAGTTCCGAATGCGATCATGTCCTCCTCGAAGGCTGGGTACGCACGCGTCGTGATTCCAAGAATTTTGCCTTCCTTGAGGTGAATGATGGCTCCTGCCTAGCCTCCTTTCAGGTGATTGCCGATGCTGGTATAGCAGGTTATGATTCTATTAAGGAGATGACTACGGGATCATCCATACGTGTCCATGGTCGTCTGGTTGCTAGCCCCGGAAAGCAGGCATGGGAGATGCAGGCGACATCTATAGAGCTACTGGGCGCGGCACCCGATAGCTACCCCTTGCAGAAAAAGGGACATACGCCAGAGTTCCTGCGCTCCATCTCTCACCTGCGCCCACGTACTAATCTTTTTAGTGCGATTTTCCGCGTGCGCTCCCGCATGGCGGCAGCTGTTCACCGCTTCTTCTTGGAAAACGACTTTGTCTGGGTACACACGCCCATCATCACCGCATCAGACTGCGAAGGGGCAGGGGAGATGTTCCACGTCACCACGCTAGACCCATTGGATAAGAGCGGCAAGAACAATTACGAGAAGGATTTCTTTGGCAAGATGACCTCGCTGACTGTCTCTGGCCAGTTGGAGGGAGAATGCTTTGCCTGTGCGCTGGGTAATATCTATACCTTTGGTCCTACTTTCCGCGCAGAAAACAGTAACACCACACGTCACGCTGCGGAGTTCTGGATGATTGAGCCCGAGATGGCCTTCTGTGATTTGGAGGGTGATATGGATGTGGCAGAGGCCTTTGTGAAGTATCTGGTCAAGGCTATGCTAGCCGACGAAGACGGTGATCTTGACTTCTTCTGCAAGTTCATTGACAAGGGACTTCGCGAGCGTCTGGAGCATGTTGCCGCTGCGCCCTTTGTGCGCTGCTCTTACACCGATGCGATAGAGATTATGCAGAACTCTGGTCATAAGTTTGAGTTTGCGCCTCACTGGGGTATTGACCTCCAGACGGAGCATGAGCGCTTCTTGACTGAAAAGCACTTCAAGTGCCCTGTCATTGTTTACAACTATCCCAAGGAGATTAAGCCCTTCTACATGCGCCGCAATGATGACGACAAGACCGTGACCGCGATGGATGTTCTCGTCCCTGGTGTGGGAGAGCTCATCGGTGGCAGCCAACGTGAAGAGCGTCTCGATGTGCTGGAGCAAAATATGCTTGCCGCTGGTATGGAGCTAGAAGCCTACAGATGGTACTGCGATTTGCGCCGCTACGGCAGCGTGCCCCACGCTGGCTTTGGCTTGGGCTTTGAGCGTTTGCTCATGTTTGTCACAGGTGTTCAGAATATCCGTGACGTGATTCCCTTTGCCCGCACACCCAAGAACTGCGCGCCCTAATACCCTTAGTCTATCGCGCCCTGCTAGAAAAAGCTTGCCAAGGGCGCGATACTAGGCTACTCTTCACCCATGTTCGTCGACAATATCCGTATATTCGCCCAAGCAGGCAAGGGTGGTAATGGTCTAGCAAGCTTTCGCCGCGAAAAATTCATCCCCCGAGGAGGTCCTGATGGTGGTGATGGAGGCGATGGTGGTAGCATCATCCTAGAGGTTGCAGGTGGTTCTAATGATTTGCGACGCTATTTTTATGATCCTAAGCTGATTGCTAAGGACGGACGCGCTGGCATGCACAACCGCAAGCACGGCAGATCGGGCAAAACAGTTGTTGCCCAAGTGCCCCCTGGTACCATAGTCTACCGCAGTAATGCCTCTAGCATGCAGGAAGCCACATGGCTAGAGCGCGAAGGCGACGGCATAGAGCTGGAACAGATTGCCGACCTCACCGAGGACGGGCAACGCTTTGTCCTCTGCCAAGGCGGCAAGGGCGGACGCGGTAACTGGCACTTCCGCACCTCCACCAACCGCACACCTGTGGAGTTTGAATACGGAACAGAGGCGGAGTCTGGTGTCTTTTTCTTTGAACTGCGCCGCATAGCGGATGCAGGATTTGTCGGCTACCCCAACGCGGGCAAGAGTACCCTACTCGGTGCCATATCTGCGGCAAAGCCCAAGGTGGCTAGCTACCCCTTCACCACCCTGCAACCCATTGTTGGTATGGTAGAGTTTTCTGACTTTTCGCGCTGCGTTGTAGCTGACATCCCAGGTATCATCGAGGGTGCGTCAGAAAATCGCGGTCTCGGGCATGAGTTTTTGCGCCACATCATGCGCTGTCAGGTTCTCATCTTTGTGGTAGATATGACAGGCTTGGAGCATGATCCCGTTGAGGCTATTGCCACACTGAGAAAAGAGATCAAACTCTATTCTGATGAGCTGGCAGCACGTCGCTGGGTCATTGTTGCTAACAAAATGGACGACCCCGCAGCAGAAGAATATCTTCCCATCCTGCAACAACGCTACGAGAAGGTGGAAATCATCCCCATCTCCGCAGCAGAGCAGACAGGTATAGACGGTTTTAAGGCTCGCTTGCAAGAGATCTTGGAGCAGGAAAAAGCCCATAATATCCGCATCGCTGCAGAGCGCGCAGAGGAGGCAGCAGACGCAGAAGAGGAAGCGCCCGCTCAACCAGAGCGTCGCCAGCGTCCGAAGCACCAGCGCGGCGAAATATCACCGCCCAAATCGGCGACCTGATTTTCTTCTGATTATCTCCTTGCGAGGGGGCTTTCTATTTGTTATACTATACGACAAGTATCATACTTGTCTATATGAAAGCCCCCATTTTACTATCAGTAGCAATGCTATTTGCCTTTTCTGCCGTCGCGCAGGAAAAGCCAGAATGGCTCAATCCCGAGGTCAATCAAATCAACCGTGCGCCCATGCACAGCAACTACTTTGCCTACCCCACCCATGCGGGGGCAAAGCAGTCTCAAAAAGAAGAGTCTAGCAATTTTATGAGCCTGAATGGCTCTTGGAAGTTCAATTGGGTAGAAAATGCCGATGAGAGACCCAAGGACTTTTATCAAGCTGATTACGACGTCAAGCACTGGGACGACATCCCCGTCCCCGCCATGTGGGAGCTGCATGGCTACGGCGACCCCATCTACGTGAACATAGGTTATGCGTGGCGAGGCAAGTTCAACAACAATCCTCCCAATGTCCCTATAAAGGAAAATCATGTCGGCTCTTACCGAAAGGAAATCATCATCCCCGCAGGCTGGCAGGGCAAGGACGTCTTCGCGCACTTTGGCTCTGTTACCTCCAATATGTACCTCTGGGTCAATGGTCAATTTGTCGGCTACAGTGAGGACAGCAAGCTGGAGGCAGAATTCAACATCACCCCCTACCTCAAGGAGGGAAAGAATGTCATCGCCTTCCAAGTCTTCCGCTGGTGTGATGGTACTTATTTAGAGGATCAGGACTTCTCTCGCTACTCTGGCGTGGGACGCGATTGTTACCTCTACGCACGCCCCAAAACACGCGTAGAAGATATACGCTTTAACCCCGATCTTGACGCCAATTATCAGGACGGCACTCTTGATATAGAACTAGACATCAAAGGCAGTGCCGATGTGGAGATAGTTCTCACCGATGAGCAAGGTCGTACCGTTGCTGAAAAGAAGCTGAGAGCATCGGGCAAAGTGCTCACCCAGATGGTGGTGAAAAACCCCCTCAAGTGGTCAGCCGAAGACCCCAATCTTTACACCCTCACCACAAGCCTGCGTCAGGGCGACAAGCTGCTCGAGGTTATCCCGCAGCGCGTGGGCTTCCGCAAAATTGAGCTAAGAGACGCGCAGGTCTTTGTCAACGGAAAGCCCGTCCTCTTCAAGGGTGCAAACCGTCATGAACTAGACCCAGATGGTGG
>CAYJON010000032.1:0-19048 GCA_964371795.1 uncultured Akkermansia sp.
CCAAGGTCAGTTGACCTTGGGAATCCATCGAACGCAAGCGCAGGATCACGCTTTTCCTTCCCTCATCCTCCACTAAAAAAAGCCCAGCGTGACATGACATCACCACTGGGCTTTTTGCTATTTCTAAAACTATCTCTTAGACTTCTTCTTGTTCGCCTTGCTCCTCACTAATCTCATCAGCAGGGGCTTCATCGACACTATCCTTGGGTTCTTCCTGCTGTACAGGCTGGCTCTGCGCTTGCTGCTGCACATTAGGACGTGGGTTGCTCCAACGCGCTGCCTCTGTAAGATAAATCTCCGCTATGCGGAAGGCGCGACGTGATGCTTCCTGCGCTGCTCTGTCATCAATGAAAGCAAGTCCCTCTTCTGTGATTTCTCCAAGGAATATCTTCCACGCATAACGCTCCTGCGCAACGGGATCAAGTTGTTGACGCTGCTGCTGGTTGCCACTTTGCTGCTGGTCACGGTTGTCTCCACGACGGTTGCGACGACGCTTGTTGCGCTTGTTGTTGCCTCCAGCATTGCCTTCGCCGCCTACTGTTTCTACTGCGCCATAGTTGATGTTGACGTTGTCGTCACGATCGCGACGGTTGTGCTTGGGCTTGCCGTTCTGCTGTTCCTGTGTCTTGTGGTTAGCAGGGGCTTCGCTGTGCTTTTTATCAGCTGGTGCTGCTACTGGAGCTGGAGCTGGTGCAGGCGCAGGTGCTGCTACTGGAGCTGGTGCTGGTGCAGGTGCGGGTGCTGCGGCAACAGGCTTTGTTTTGCGCGGGGCGCGTGGCTTTTTCTCGCTAACTACAGCTGCGGTGGCCTCTGCTGCTACTGCAGCTTTCTTGGGGCGACCGGGGCGACGCTTGACGGGAGCTTCTGCGGCACTACCTGCGGCGGTGCTGGGCTTTGTCTTTGTCTTTGCTGTGCTGCTAGCTTTCTTGGCGCGTGGTGCGCTTGTTTTCTTGGTGGCACTTGTGCCTGTCTTTTTTTCTGTGGCCATGTGTATGGGCTCTTTCTTTATCTACTGGGATGGGGTTGTTTCAGTGTCCGTCTCGGGGAACGATGGGGAAGCTCCAAGCGGCTTTGCCCTTGGTGCTATCCGCGTTGCTCCATGTGAGATGGACGGAAAGGTTGTCGAGGAGTATTCTACTAGGTGGTGTCCAAGTGACTCTTCGATTGAGTTTATCTATTTCCAACGGCACGGATCCGTAGCCGCTGACTTTCATCGTAATGCTATCTATATCAATGTTAGGGTATTGGTTGAGGCTAAGCTCTACGATGACTTTATCTTCTGCCACACTGCTTTTGGGGCGTGGGCTGACGGGAAAGGGGGGAGGTGGCGTTGTCGGTGGCAGTGTACCCGGTGTTCTGCCAAGTAGCTTGGCTATACCAGAGTCTGTCAAACGAAAATCCATGGCACGCTCAAAAGCATCATCATCTGTGCCAAAAATGATGTAGCGGTGTATGTCAAAGTTGCTTTCATCAGAGCGCACTTTCGCACCAATGACATTGAAGGCTGCTGTGTAACCCAGACCGTCCATGCTGTCGAGCATGGATTGTAGGATATAACCACCAGGGTAGCAGTAAGTGTCAATGTCACCAAAGTGCTTTTCTAGCCTTTTTTTAGACTGACCTATTTCTAGGTTAATCATGTTGGTGAGGCTTTCTTCGCCTGCCTCCAATGCCTTGTTCCATTCACTGGGATAGGGGTGGGAGACGGAGTGAGAGCCAACGGTGGCACCGTTTTTCTGCAATTCCTTGATCATCTCCACGTTCATGCTGTCGCCCCTACCAGAGATGTAGTCGCTGTAAAGAAAAATGGTAAAAGGGTAGCCATATTCCTTGAGTATGGGATAGGCATCTGTGTACACACTGCGCCAGCCATCATCTATGGTGATGAGCACGCAGTTAGCGGGTAACTCTCTCTCCCCACCCAACCATTCCAAAAAGGTGGGCATATCAATGACACTGAGTTCAGAATCTTTGATATACTGCATCTGCTTGCGAAAATCAGAAGTGCGCATGCGCATTTCTGTGATGGGTTTTGTCTCGCTAAAGTCGTGATAACCGAGAATAGCTACGCGGGTTTTTTCTCTGGGAACAGTTTTTTCAAAACGCGTAGTACGCGCACTAGGCGCGGGCTTTTCCTTATCCGCATCCTGACCTTGATCAGATTGTTTTTCATTTATATCCAGAGGATTGATACGCAGCGGAGGGGGTTCTATACCATGCAATGCTGCCGCCAGTACCAGCAGTAGGAGCGGGTACAAAATAGCGCGATATAACGAACAACTTAGCATGTGAGGCACACTATTCTAGCAACTTGGGGGATTTAAGCAAGTTTAATTATTGTCTGTAGAAATAGAGAAATCTCACCATTCATAACATAAATAAATAGAACACATTATATTGAGTATTGAAAATATGCTCGCCATGACGTCTTTCATGTGATAGAATGTGGGCTGTTATGTTATCAAATCGCACCAAGGCTGGTATAGAGCGAGCTCCTCATCGAAGTTTAATGAGGGCTTGCGGCATGAATGACGATGATATTAAAAAGCCCTTTATTGCTATCTGTAACGCTTTTAACGAAGTCATCCCTGGACATGTTCACCTTAACAAGGTAGCAGAACTCATCAAAGAAGAGGTACGCAGAGCAGGCGGAACACCCATAGAGTTTAACATGATTGGCGTCTGTGATGGCATTGCTATGGCACATTCTGGCATGCGTTATTCCTTGGCCAGTCGAGAGCTCATAGCTGACAGCGTCGAAACAATGCTTTCCGCCCACGCATTTGATGCCTGCATCTGCATTCCCAATTGTGACAAGATAGTCCCCGCCATGATTATGGGCATCCTACGTTGCAATATTCCCACTATATTCTGCTCTGGCGGTCCTATGGCAGCTGGTCGCAGCAGCAAGGGCGAGGTGCTGGATTTGAACAGTGTTTTTGAAGCAGTTGCTGCCTGCAAGGCTGGCAAAATCACTGAAGAAGAACTTTACGATGTCGAGTGCAAGGCCTGCCCCGGTGCGGGATCTTGCTCTGGTATGTTTACCGCCAACTCCATGAACTGCCTCACCGAGGTATTAGGGCTCTCCCTGCCGGGAAATGGCTCTATCCTTGCGCAGTCACCAGAAAGAGAGCTTTTCTGGCGCGCCTCAGCACGCCGCGCAGTGGAAATAGCCAAGACTGGCGCCCCCCTGCCCCGCGATTTGGTAACAGAGAAAAGCATAGACAACGCCTTTGCCTGTGATATGGCAATGGGTGGTTCTACCAACACAGTGCTGCACACCCTCGCCATTGCCCATGAGGCAGGCGTGGATTATGACCTAGCGCGCATTGATGAGATTTCCCGCCGCACACCCAATATCTGCAAGGTTGCACCCAGCTCCAAATTCCATATGGAGGACGTGGATCGTGCAGGCGGCATCATGACCATTCTCGCCGAGGTGGACAAGAAAGCTGGCACACTGCACACGGATGTACCCATGATTAGCGGTCAGACCATGGCAGAGCAGATAGAAGGCCTCGCAACAAAGGATGATATCGTCATCCGCCGCCTTGATAATGCCTATTCTGTCGATGGTGGTCTAGCCGTTCTCTTTGGCAACCTCGCCACAGAAGGCGGCATTGTCAAAAAGGCAGGTGTCCTACCCCAGATGATGCAGCATACTGGACCTGCTATTATTTTTGAAAACCAACAGGAAGCCTGTGATGGCATCCTAGCTAACAAGGTGCAAGCTGGCTCTGTTGTGGTGATACGCAATGAAGGTCCCAAGGGCGGCCCCGGTATGCAAGAAATGCTTGCCCCCACCAGCTACATCATGGGCAAGGGATTGGGTGGCTCTGTAGCCCTCATCACAGACGGACGTTTTTCTGGAGCAACGCACGGTGCCTGCATAGGCCACATCTCCCCCGAAGCCGCGGAAGGCGGCCTCATCGGCCTCTTAGAAGATGGTGACATCATCACCATTGACATCCCCAATCGCAGCATCAGCGTAGACCTCTCAGAAGAAGTCATCGCCGCGCGACGCATCAACTGGAAACCCACTCTACAAGAAGCCCCCGGTAGCTGGCTAAAGCGTTATCGCAAGCTCGCCACCAACGCAAGCCGAGGCGCAGTCCTCGATTAACTCCAACCCTCCAATAACCCAACCCATCATTTAATCTAACAGATTTATGTCACAAGCCAAGCAAAACCCCATTACCAAATACTTCTCGGAGTTCGGCGTCCTCAAGGACTGCGGTAAGAACTTCTGGTATACCAACATCATCCAATTTTTGGAGGGTCTGGGATACTTCTCGATGATTCACATCCTCACCCTCTACCTGATTCGCTACTGCGGTTTCTCCGACGCGGACTCGGCCTTCTGGGTATCGATGTACACGCTCTTCATCTCCATGTTCGTCTTGGCGGTGGGTTCTATCTGTGACATTATCGGATTGAAAAGAACCTATACCATTGGCTTTGCCATTCTGATAGGTGGTCGCCTCCTCTTGGGCTTTGGCTCAGATATTGGAACAACCTTTAATATGGCACAGACCAACTATTCCTATATCACGATGGCTGGTATTGTGCTGATGTCCTTTGGTACGGCCTTTATGAGTCCCTGTATTCAGACCTCTATACGTCGTTTCACCACACTGCGCTCCCGCGCCACGGGCTTTAACTTCTACTACCTCTTCATGAACATTGGTGCCATTGTGGCCAGCGTGGTTATTGTCCACTGGTTGCTTGGTAGCTATGGCGAAACAGAAGGTACATACTTGATTGTTAACGTCGGCACAGCCTTCTACGCTATTGCCTATATCTTCACCCGCCTGATTAACGAAAACTTCTACGCTGTTCCCGAAGAGCGCATGAAGCCCGAACAGGTGGAACGCCGCCGCCCCCTCAAGCTCATTGCTGAGGTGATGCGCGAAAAACCCTTCCAACGCCTTGTTATCTTCTTGATACTCACATTGGGTGTGCGTCTCGTCTTCACCATCCAATTCCTCGTCATGCCTCAGTACTACACACGTACAGTAGGTGATGACTTCGATTTGGGTATGATGAATGGTATTAACCCCATCATTATTGTGATAGGTCTCATTACCATTATCCCTGTTCTCAACAGATTCTCCACGGTCAACCTGATGATTTATGGTATGTCCATATCGGCATGCTCCCTCATCTTCATGGCCATCCCGCCGCAATGGTACTTCGTCATACCTGGTATTGACACACTGCCACAGGCCTACTTTGTTGCTATTCTGCTTCAAATCGTTGTCTTCGCCATTGGTGAAGTGCTCTTCAGCCCTCGTTTCTCCGAGTACATCGCCCGCGTTGCACCCAAGGACAAGGTGGCTACCTACATGTCATTGGCAGCTCTGCCCATGTTCATCGCCAAGCCAGTGAATGGTGTTATCGGTGGTCTTCTCGTCTCCTACTTCTGCTACGAAGGTATCGCTGCAAAGATGGATACAGGTCACATTGGCTACTGGGAATCCCCAGAAATCATGTGGTTCATCTACCTGATGATGGCCATTATTTCCCCCATCGCCATCATCATGACCAAGAGAATGTTCGTCTCCGCAGACAAGGATCATGCCCTCACCCCTGACCATGATGAATCCAATAAGGACGAGGACAAAAAGTCCGATGAACCCAGCACACAAAACGCATAATCTTACAACATAGAATATTTTATCAATCATGTCTGATTCATCAAATAACGGAAAGCCCAATATTGACAAGAAGGCTTGGAATGAAATCATTTCTGATTTGCTCATCCTCTCGCTCATTTCGGCAGCAATTGGTGTAGGTCTCTACCTCGCCATGAAGCCCTTCAAGCGCGTAAGCCCCAGTGACGCCATCTACTCCACAGTAACAAAGGGTGACCGCGTCGCCATGAAGCGTGCTAGCCTCGAAACGCAACTCGAAGCCCTCTTGAAGAAAATCGTCGCCGAAAACAAGGAAATCGACGAGGAAGAAAAGAAAATCGACACCGCCTTTGACAAGGAGTTCGAAGCTGGCGAAGAGAAGTATGATGACTTCATCAACGCGCAAGACGAGAACGGCATCACGCCCCTCATGCGTATTTGCTACACCAATCTGCTGCGCAGTGAGCGCACAACAGACCGTGACAAAACACGCCTGCGCTTTGTAGAAAAGCTGCTCAAGCATCCCGACATTGACGTTCAAATCAAGGACAAGCACGGCTTTACCGCCCTGCATTGGGCAGCATGGAGTGGATTCCCCCTCATCGCAGAACGCCTCATTGAGGCTGGCCTCGACATCAACCAAACGGAAGAAAATGGTCATAGCCCCCTTGCCCTCGCAGCCATGCGTGGTAACAATGAGGTAGTAGCCATGTTGCTTTCCAAGGGTGCGAAACTCGACGCAAAGACAAAGGCCGACAAGACAGTCCAAGAGCTTGCCAAGGAAAACGCAGAAGCCTACGCCATGCGCAAGAGCAAGTTCTACACCCTGATCTTTGCTGAAGAACATCTCAAGGCTTATGATGCCACTGAGCAGTTGCTCAACAAGTCAGAAATCACCCTTTCCGACGAAGAGAAAAAGGCTAAGGAAAAGAAAGAGCGTCTTGACGCAGCCCTGAAAGTTGTCATGAACATCCTCCTTGAAGAAGAGGAAGAAAAGAAGGAAGAAAAGAAGGAAAAAGTCAGTGAAGGCGATAAGCCTCAAGAAGAAACTAAATAATCTCTCCTTCCATTATCTCATCGAAAACCCCATGTTGCACACGCAGCATGGGGTTTTCTACTTGGCAGCTTTGACATCTTAACATGAATATGCTTGACTTTTTCTCAGTAGAAAACTATTCTGGTAGAGTCATGAACAAAAATACTTTACTCAACACATCCTTGGCATTTGCTCTGATCGCATCCACTGCAACAGCGCAGTATGTAACCCCTGCACCTACGACTAGAACGCAAGTGCAGACAACGACACAATATGTCGCACCCACTCCTACCGTACAATCAACACCACAGATAGCGCCGCCTGTGATGGCACCTCAGCCTATGGTAGCAGGCATGCCCGCCTATCATCGCCCGATGAGCTATGTTCAAGTAGGCTGGAAAGGCATGTTCGCCTCTGATGGTCTCTTTGAAACAGGAGGTGGCTATATAGAAGAAGACGAGGTCATCGACTTCCAATCCTTATCCATTGAAGGCGGCATGGCTGTTGACCCAGCACGCATGCATTGGCTCTTCATCTCCTTCTCCTACGGATGGGGGGATTACTCGCACACTGATCCTCACTATGGTCGCCCTCTGCCCCCAGGCTCCCCATACAATGATAATATTCTAAACAGCAATGATATAGAATTATCCACCATCACATTAGGTTACCGTTTTACAGTACCTGTCAATCAGGCCCTCACCTTTTATGCTGGTGCGCAGGTAGGTCTGAGCATATTGGGCATAGATGACAACCTCTACTACGACCCCTACTATTACGATCCTTATTATTACGATTACGATAACGGTTCAGATGACTACGACTACGGCTTAGCCCTCGGCATCGAAATAGGTGCTAACCTCCACCTTGCGCCGGGCTTCTACCTTTACGCAAGTTACGGGGTACTCTACAACTCAGCAAATCCTACATACTACTTCACTGATGGATCTCGTGCCACTACTCGTGAGCAGGTCTATCACGTCGTTTCTGCTGGTCTAGGCTGGAGCTTCTAAAAACAAGACATCTTATATGGCGTCTTGCGAAATTAGTTTACGATAAGCGGAGATGTAAAAAATTCTCATCACAGCATGCATTTTGCATAGTCCCCATATGTCCGAGAAAGCGCAACAAGTGGCTCAATGTAGGCGGTCAACTCTACTGCTTCGCTACATTTTGTCCACTTTGTTGCTCGCTTTCATCATGTATCTATACGCCTATATAGACTTGATGCATGGATTTCTCAGAGAAAAGAACTTGGCACTCCTCACGCTGGGCTTTTTCGCCTACATTGCCCTTATTGTTTTCGGTCAAAAGCGCGCATTGCTCTTCTTTTTCTCTCAGCTGACGGTCTATATCGTCATCCTACTCATTTACCCCATCCTTCATTACTATTTCCCAGAACTCGTCTGGCACAACCTCCCCTACTGGATGGATGCGGGGCCTAGACTGGGAGGCTTGCTGTACTTTGCGCCCTGCGCCGTCTTTTTCGGAGCAGGTTTAGCTCTACTTACACAGTACATACAGTTCATACTGAAAGATTCGCGCCTCCCTCTGCACTCGCGCTTCTCTCGCGAGAAAATTGAACCTGGGAAAGCCCTTTCTCTCAAAGAAATTCTCGAGAGAGGTAAGGGAAAGCAGGCCACACTGCGCTTTGGCGAAGCAGACAAGGGGCTTATCGCGCGGTTTTACGCCATGTATCGCACACTGTGCTACAAGGCAGACTCGCCCCAGCGCAGCCCTAGAAGAATCCTCTACCTCATCATAGGCGCAACTGTTTTCATTATCCTGTGGGTTAATGTCTTCCCTGCCTACTATGATACAGAAGAGCATGCCCTAGAGCGAGACAAGGCACGCATGGCATCCTTAATAGAAAACAGGGAATACGCCGACAACTACTACCTAGCAGCCACCCTCAGACGACTGCTGGACTATTACAATAGCAAGCAGATGCTAGAGGACAAATCCCTGCCAGAGCTTCTCAGCATGCTTGGCCTTGAAAGCATGCAACCCCTGCCAAGCACAGCGGACATGAGCAGCACAGGGCGCGTCATCATCCTGCAATTTCACACGCAGAGCTTCCTTAGAAACAACCATCTCAACGGCGTCTACTGCTACCTGAGCGACGACCTACGCAGCGAAAGTGTCGAATTCATAGCAGATTACCTCCCCCTTCAATAATTTATCATTATGAAAACGGAAGAAACAAACATAGAAACATTTTCACCACTTATCCGCCTCGTGTTATCCACGCTTACACTGGGCATCGTTATGTATGTAGTCGCCTTCGAATCAGCACATAGTGATATCATCCATCCCACAATCATTCGACTTACTTTGCCCTTTCTCGGCTCCTACCTCGCACTCATTTTTATAGGGAAAATCGTTATAGAGAAAAATAGCATGCAAATGCTTTTCCTCTCTCTGCTTGGCGTCTATATACTCTTGCTGCTAGCCTACCCCGTCGTACGGTACTACAGACCAGAGCTTTTATGGGATAAAGAGCTAGGAGGAGAGCTAGGTACGCTATTCTACATCATACCAATAATTGCAGCATTAAGCTTATTTATCGTTTTCATTGTAAACTATTTCCGAAGCGATTCTTATCCCACATTAGAGAGCAACTTCCCCGTCCACAAAATCGACCCAGAAAAAGCTAGCACCCTCAAAGAAATCCAAGAGCTCCCCAAGGCGAAAACAGTACCTTTCCGCTATGGTGAGGCTGACAAGGGGCTCATTGACCGCTTTTACGCGATATACTACAAACTACGCCACCGAAAGCAAAAACTAGATCCAGCGGAAAGAAAGATAGTTTTCTCCTCAGTCGGCGCTATCGTCTTCCTCTTGCTGTGGTGCATCGTGCTACCCCTCATCTTTATCACACCAGAACGTGAAGTAGAACGTGACAGAGAGCGCGTCACTTCATGTATTGTTAACAGACCTCACGCAATACATACCACTACCCTTGCAGCCTCCTTAAAACGCCTTGTCAAGCACTACAATGAAAAGCAAATGATACAGGGCAAGACTATATCTGAGGTCAAAGAAATGTTCGGGCTAAAACACAATCTTACCTACCCCATTAACACCAAGAGCGACGGCGTCAAGTACGTGACCCTCATCAACACTTCAATACATGGATACCTTGACACTGCCGTTTACTGTTTTCTTGATGAAAATCAACACTGTACAAAATTAGTATACACAAAGAAACCCGCTTACTATTTTTAGCAGATCTAAAGAAAAAAATAAATAAAAGAATGATTTGACTTCACAGGTCAAAAGTTTTACCATGGTCGTAATTCAAAGATTTATCATCATGGAAAACGACATATTACATTCCCAAAAAATTGAAACCGAAAGAAAGACCTTTTACATCGACCTCAAATCAAATGCACGTGGACAGGTCATACGTATCACAGAAAAGGTAAAATCCAACCGCGATCTCATCATGGTTCCTGGCGAAATTATTGATGAATTCATCGCAGCTTTGGAAAAAGTCCGTGATGAAATGGCAAAGAGTGAATAGTTTTACAAATTATATACAATTATATTACATTGTTAGATTAAAAAAACTAGACAAGCCGCACAAGGAAGTATACAATTAAACTGGTTTTAACATTAACAACGCATCAAAATATGAGCCGCATCAAAGTACTTAAATTGGGTTGGGAGTTCCCTCCCTTGGTCAACGGAGGATTAGGAATTGCCTGCATGGGTCTATCCAAAGCCCTAGCAAAGAAAGTTGACCTCAGTGTCATCATCCCTCGTGCTGATGCATCAACTCATTATGATGGATTCAGTCTACATGGGGTCAATCAACTAGAGGCTGCTACCCTGCAATCCACCGTTGAGGAGCGTTATCAGTATGAGAGCTTTGCCATCGTAGAGCGCGCTGACATCGCCCTTGACCCCTACACCAGCGTAGAAGGCTCTGGCGTAGTACGCTTTACCGAAGAGGGCAAAATCCTCTTCTCCCACGTGCATGAGGCCGATATCGAACTCTTCCGTGGCAAAGAAGACCTCTATGCTGGCGACCTAGCCCGCAAGGTGGTAGAATACTCTAAAATCTGCGCCGTCATGGCACAGGGCATGGACTTTGATGTTGTACACGCCCACGACTGGATGACCTACCTCGCAGGCGTTGAGGTGAAGAAAGCCACAGGAAAGCCCCTCGTCGTCCACCTGCATGCCTCGCAGTTTGACCGCGCTGGCGCAGATGCACGCGGCTGGATTTACGACCTGGAAAAATATGGCATGGAAAACGCCGATGCCGTCATCCCCGTCTCCAAGTACACAGGCACAGTTGCCTCTGGCCACTACGGCATTGACCCCACAAAAATCTTCCCCATCCACAATGGTGCTGACCCAGTAGAAGTCTACCGTGGCAAGAAGAAGTTCCCCGAAAAACTCGTCCTCTTCCTTGGTCGCCTCACCGCACAAAAAGGACCTGAGTTCTTCCTCGAAATTGCCGCCAAGGTCATTTCCCAGACACCTGATGTACGCTTCGTACTGGCAGGAACGGGTGAAAAGCTCCGCGAGCTCATCGAGACAGGCGCCTTCCACGAAGTAGGTGACAAAATCCACTTCACAGGCTTCTTGAACAAGCAAAAAGTCAATGACCTGCTGTCCATCACAGACATTTACTGCATGCCCTCCGTTTCCGAGCCCTTTGGTCTCTCCGCTCTGGAGGCAGCCCAGTTCAACATCCCCGCTGTTATCTCCAAGCAAAGCGGTGTCGCCGAAGTCATGCAAGGCGCACTCAAGGCAGACTTCTGGGATGTCAACAAGATGGCAGAACACATTGTCAACCTCAGCAAGGACGAAAAACTCTATCAACAAGTCGTTGAACAGAGCGCACAGGACATCAAGAACTCCACTTGGGACGCCGCCGCTGACAAGGTTGTACGTATCTACCA
Organism: uncultured Akkermansia sp.; assembly: GCA_964371795.1. GTDB lineage: Bacteria > Verrucomicrobiota > Verrucomicrobiia > Verrucomicrobiales > Akkermansiaceae > Akkermansia. Next base: position 11,586 of record CAYJON010000032.1, read on the forward strand.
AGGCTTACTTGGTCAGTAATTTACCTCCCCCTCTCTCAACCACAACCCTAACCCCATACGCGTATGAGCAACATCACCCTCACATTCCATGCCCATCAGCCCAACCGCCTTATCCCCTACGATTTTTTCAAAATCGGAGAACACGCATTCTATGAGGATGATGAGCTCAATGCACGCATTCTCAGTCAAGTAGCAGAACGCTGCTACCTACCAGCCAACCGCCTCATGATGCAGCTTATCACGCTGACAGAGGGGCAGTTCCGCTTTGCCTTCATCCTCTCTGGGGTGATATTGGAACAGGCGCGTTACCACCGCCCTGACCTCATCGCCTCCTTTCAGGAACTGGCAGACACTGGCTGCGTAGAATTCTTGGCAACCCCCTACTACAGCTCCCTCGCCTCATTGGATGATGCGGATGAGTTTGCCCAGCAGGTCATCAAGCATCGCGAGCTCATGGAGTATCTCTTCAATGACAAGGCAAACGTGCTGTGGAACACAGGCATGCTCTACTCCAACGCCATTGCCGCGCAGGCACATGACATAGGATTTAGTGGCATCATGGCAAGTGGCAACAGCACCTATCAAGGAGAGCATTGCAACGACACCTACTGCGCCCCCCTCATCGCCAAGACCCGCACCCTCATCCGCAACCGTAGGTTGTCCAATGATCTCGCAAAGAACCGCACCAACCCTGCTTGGGAGCACTACCCACTTTCCCCCTACACCTTTGCTGACTGGGTCACACGAGAACAGGGGCAGGTGGTCAACCTCTCCTTGGACTATGAGTGCATAGGTGAGCATCAGACAGACAGCTCTGGCGTGTTTGAATTCTGGCGCACCCTCATCCCCGCCCTACTCCAGCAGGGTAATACCTTCATGACCCCCAGTGAGGCCATCGCACAGCTGCCCTCCTGTGGTACACTTGACTGCCCCCAAAACGTCAGCTGCACCGCCTACGGCACCACTGACCAATGGAACGGCAACGCCATGCAACGCGAAGCGATCAAAAAAATTAATGATCTTGCCCCCCTTGTCAAGGGCAGCGGCAACAGCGACATGATACACGTATGGCGCAAGCTGCAAAGTGCTGACCACTTCCACTACATGGAAAAGGACAACACCTTTGCCCCCTACCCCTCATCCTATGACGCGTACATTTACTACATGAACGCCTTGGCAGACCTTCAGGTCCGCGTCAAAAATGAATGCCTCGCTCAGCAGGCACTCGACAAGATGAACCTCGTTTAAAAAAACGATTTATCACATTCAGAAAAACCGCAAAGGCATTGCTTTTGCGGTTTTTCATTTTAATAAAAAGGGAATAAAACTCACTTCCTCAGTTTGTAACGCAGCTGATAGCACAGAGCTTGCAGGGCGTTGAGGGGATTCTTGCGCAGCAGGTGACGCCGTTTGATGACTGTCTTCTTGGGCTTCCACGCAGCGGGTTGCTGCTGGTGCTTGCTGATAATATTGTGTATCTGGGCAAAGAGGTTGTAGTCGGAGAGCAGGCGTTGTCGCGCCTCGATGATGGCAGGAAGGCGGCGTTCATACTGCCCTGTGCTCATGGCTTCGTGGATGATGCGCAATGCCTCAGCATGATCGTCCAGTGGAATGCGTATAAAACTATCTGCTGGCAGCACCTCCTCTAGAGCAGAGTCACCCGCGTAAAAGGGGAGACAGTAGTGTATGAGCGCGTCAGCTATCTTCTCCGACCAGTGGTAGGGGTGGTTGTAATTCTCTATGACAACATGATAGCGATAGGGATGCAGAGCATCGTACTTATGCTTCAGCTCTCTCACACCAAAGCCATACCAGTCAAAATCCTCTATACCATCGCGTATGGAGACAAGTAACTTGTAACGCTTGTTGTGGTCCGTGTGCTTCATCTGCTTTCCAGAGTGCACAGCAGAGAGTCCCAGTGTTTTTTCTGGGGGAGTAGCCGTGGCGTGTTGATCAAAATTCCAACCATCCAGCCAGATAAAACAGCCCTGCCCTCGGTGCCAGTTGGGGTGCGGAAGAATCTCTTCATCATGTGTGGTGAGGACATAGCCAAACTGCTGGGTGTAAAAGGGGTGATAGAGCTTGATATTGGGAGGCTCTTGGGTAACAAGGATGCTTTGCTCTGGTGGGCAGTTCAGTTGCTCCACAACATGGTTACGCGCAAACTCATCATAAACTACAAGCCAGTCATAATCACGTTCTGCCGCGTTAGCAGTAAAACTCAGCCCTCTGAAACCATCATGGGGCAGGAGGCGTTTATCGGTGCTGGGATTAAACCATGGGCTGAGTATTTTGACGCGTTGTGGTCTCATGCAGCTATTGTAGCAATAATACATACATCTTGCAAGATTGACTTGGGTGGACTTTGATGCTAGTATTATAGGCAATGAAAATGCTCTCCTTATTATCCCTACCACTGATAGCCTGCGTAGCCCCAGCAGAGACCTTGGAAATCCCTAATGGTGAATCACGACTAAAGCCCTTTGTCCTCGGCGAGACACTCTTTCGTGTAGCAGATCAGCCTTGGTCAGCAGACATGCAAGGCAATCACCGCGCAGTGGTCAATGTTGAGCAGCAGGACAAAGGAATTGCCCACGTAAAACTCCATTGGCGACGCCCTGACCTGCGCATGGAGAGCAAGGCCATCATTGTCAAATCTGCCGATGGCACAGAAATCAAAGAGGTGATGGTGCAGAATCTCAGCGCAGAGAGTGCCGACCTGTACTTCAAGACCACAGAGGGTGCGGGCATTTACTACATCTATTACCTGCCCTACAAGTACCGCAAAGGATGGGGTGATGCACGTTATGGCAAACCTTGGAATGACTACCTAGCCCCCAGAGAGCAGGCAAAACTGGATACAGCAAATGCCATCCCAGCCAAGGTACAGGCTATTGAGAGCCGCCGTCCCTTTGACTTTTGGACATCCATGGGTCTGATTGCTACAGAGCAGGAGGTGGCAAAGCTGCGCGAGGCTAACCCACAAAACCCCGTCATTTTCCCAGAAGACCGCGCCTTCCCCATCAAACTGCGTCACAACCTACCTGCCAAATGGGGCAAGGAGGGCAAAGCTGAAAAATCCTTCATAGGCGTAGCCGACCGCAATGAGTATTATGTCTGGCAGCTGGGACTATGGGCTGCCCATGGCGAGGTGCAGGATGTGCAACTGGAATTTTCGGACTTTAAAATGGGTAATGACCACATCATTCCCAGCAAGGCCTTCACCTGCTTTAACCTAGAGGGCGTGAACTGGGATGGACAGAAGCTCAACTTTGACGTGGATGTGCCAGAGGGACAGGTACAGCCCCTCTGGTGCGGCGTGCAGATTCCCCCCGGTGCTACATCCGGTGCTTATGAAGGACTAGTACACGTCAGCTCCAAAAATGGCAGCAAGCAAAGCATGCCCATCACCATCTTTGTCACACGCGCCATGCTGCTAGATAGTGGCGATGGCGAGACATGGCGACACTCTCGCCTGCGTTGGCTCAATTCTCAAATTGGAGTAAGCAATGAGACAATAGCACCTTACGAGGCCATGCAACTCAACGGCAGACAAATCACCGCCACGGGGAAGAACATAGGCCTCGCCCCCAGCGGCCTCCCCATGCAGGTGCGCATCAACGAAAAACCCCTCTTCCAGCGCCCCATGACCTTCATGGTGCAGCTAGAAAACAACAACTGGGTCTTGTACAACACGCATAATCTGGAACTCAAGCAACTGGGCACAGGACTCATAGAGGGCAAGAGCAGCATAGAGCAAATGGGGCTCAAGATTGACTGCCATCTGACAGCAGAGTTTGACGGAAACATGCGCTACCAATTCACCCTAAGCTCCAATACCCCCCAATCCATCAAGGACGTGCGACTCGTCAGCTACTACAGCCCCTACGCCTCCCGCTACTTCATGGGCATGGGACACAGTGGTGGTGCTATCCCCCAAACATGGTCTTGGGACTGGACAGGACCATCTGATAGCTACTGGATAGGCAATGAGCTAGTAGGCGCACATGTAGAATTACGCGGTGGCAGCTACCACGGCCCACTCATTGCCGATTACAAGCCAGCCCCCAGCCCAGCTTGGAGCAACGAAGGACGCGGCACGGTAAAGCTCACCAACAGAGAAAAGCAAGGCGCAGAGCTAATAGTCTCATCAGGTGCTTTCTCGCTAGATACAAAACCCCGCGTCTTCGAGTTTGACATCCTGCCCACCCCAGTGAAGAAGCTGGACACCAAAGCCCACTTTGCCCAACGCTACTTCCATGCCCATCCAGAGGATTTTGATGCAGCAGGAAAGGAAGGCGCCAATATAGCCAATATCCATCACTCCCGCAGCCTCAATCCCGTCATCAACTACCCCTTCATCGTACAAGAACCACTCAAAAAATTCATCAAAGAACAGCACGCGCAAAACCGCAAGGTAAAACTCTACTACACCATCAGAGAACTCACCAACTACGCCCAAGAAATCCATGCCCTCATGAGCATGGGTAACGAGATACTAGGCGCAGGCCCAGGCTACGGCACACCTTGGCACACAGAACACCTCATTGATGGCTATAAACCCGCATGGTACACAGAACTACCGCAGCAGGACGCCGATGCAGCCCTCGTCCTCAGTGGATTCTCCCGCTGGATCAACTACTATTTGGAAGGACTGCGCTGGATGTTTGAAAACTACGAAATTGATGGCATCTACATGGATGACGTCTCCTTTGACCGCACAGTCATGAAGCGCATGCGCCGCATCTTCCAAGAATACCGCCCCACGGCACTCATTGACCTACACTCCAACACCAACTACTCCAAGGGAGCCATGAACCAGTACACAGACTTCTTCCCCTATGTGGACAGAATCTGGTTTGGAGAGCACTTCAAGTACGCAGAAATGAGCCCCGATGAATGGTTTGTCACCTTCTCGGGCATCCCCATGGGACTCATGAGCGAAATGCTACAAGACGGCGGCAACCCCTACCTAGGCATGGTCTATGGAGCAACAGGTCGCCACTCCTACAGCAAATTCAACCCCGCCCCCATCTGGGAACTACAAGACAAATTCGGCATACATGACGCTAAGATGATCGGCTACTGGAGCGAGACCCCCTGCTTTAGCTGCAATCACCCAGAGGTAAAGGCAACCACCTTTATCAACAAAAAGGGCGAGATGCTCGTCGTCATCGGTAATTTCTCTGACAAGAAACAGAGCGTGGAACTGCAATACCTAAATGGGAAGCTAAAAGGATCACCCATCTTGATACCCGAAATCAAAGACTTCCAAGCCCAATCAGAATGGACAGTGGGAGAGCCCCTCAGCATCGAAGCCAAAAAGGGAGTCATCCTCTGGTTCAAGTAAAAAAAAAGCAAACTAAACCTTCATCGCGAGATAATAGCCAGCAATGATACCCAGCATACTGAGTACAAAACTGGCAGCGGCGTAGCAAACTGCGTGACCCCATGCCCCAGCGTGGAGGAAACGCAGCGTCTCATGCGCAAAAGTAGAAAAAGTAGTAAAGCCCCCGCAAAGCCCAACCGTCAAAGCCAACTTCCACTCCTCACTCAAGTGAAAATGGCGCGTGAGCCCAGCAGTAATAAAGCCCAGCACAAAACATCCCAGCATATTCACCAACAGCGTCCCCCAAGGAAGAGGCTGCGCACTGTAACTATGGATAGCACGGCTGATAGAGTAGCGCAAAACACCGCCCACAAAACTACCACAACCAATGAGAAAAAGCGCCTTCATGTACTGCATCAGAGCCTAGCAACTGGGATATTGCTTGTAAAGAATATTCTCCTTACAAGTACTATCAGAGCACAATTTAGAGTTTTTTTACCTCAAACGTTGTTTTTGCTTGTCAAAGGCACCACTTTTCATATAGAATGACACAAGGTAACCATATGAACACTTTCTCCTCCATTCGCGTTGTTGGTTTTGCAGCAGGACTCGCCTGCCTTGTCTCATGCTCCAAAACCCTGAGTCCCGAAACGGCCGCCAAGAGAATCCAAACTCAGCCAGCAGCCGTCTTCAGTCATAATGACCAGCCACAATCCTTTAACGACCTCCGCCAAGTCGACAAGATGGGCAATCTGCCCGATCGTGCTCGCACAGCCTTGGTTGAATGGATTAGACACTCCGAAGTCAAGCACTTCTCATACGTCTATCCACAGTACTACATCACCTTGACACAAAAGAGTGGCAAGGACGCAGTATGGGCAATCTGCACAGACGCCAAAGGCAAGATGGTAGGTGTATTGGCACCCCGTGGCACATTCCCTGCTTGGAACCTCCCCTACTCTGGCAACTTCTATCTCTACGTCTGCACAGACAGCCGTCGTGATGAGTGGAGCCGCGCCATCCTTGAAAGCTTGGATGCAGAGGGCATGGACAGATTCCGTCTTGACTCCCGCCGTGGTGCAGGACTTACTGATGAAAAATTCCTCATCTCCAAGCCAGCCCCCCTTGCCACAATAGCAACAGCACCAAAGGAAGAAAAGGCAGCAGCCCCCAAAGCAGCAGCACCTGAAGAAGCACCTGAGGCACCAGCCGAAGAGCCAGCTGAAGAAGTGACAGAAGAAGAAGTCAGCGAAGACGAATTTGGTTTCTAAAAGACAAGCACAACTTTTATAATAAAGCTTAAAAAGAGCTACCCTAGATAAGGGTAGCTCTTTTTTATTCACTACGCTCGCGAAGCACAATGCAATGCACGACGAGAGCAATAATCAGCAGCAGAGCAAGAATCCAAGTCAGCACAGCCCCCAAGACAGAGTGGAAGAAAACGACAAGCACCAGCAAAGCCAAGAGCACAGCACCGCGAAAGCGCACAGATAGGGGCTCACCGTGATAATGTCTTATTGGGAGAATGAGTTGAATAACATCCCACCACAACGCAACATCGAAGATGAAAAGAAAAAAGCGGAGAATCAGCTCAAGAATCGACATAAGAAAATAGCTCAAGCCTTTTTAAAATAACGCGAAAGACGGGAACTACCCTTAATATAATAATCGATGGAATATCGCCCTGCGCCGGCAATAAACAAAATGAGGTAGCACAAGAAGTAAACAAAGCAAAGCTCCTTAGTCTTGGCAAATGGCGCATCGGCATAAGTGACAAAAACAATCACCGAAAAATTGATACACAGCACCATAGCGGCTAAGCGAGTGAACAGACCAAAAACCAAGGCGACACTACAAAACAATTGAGCAAAAACACAAAAAATCAAAGAAGTATGAGCACTAATACCTAAAGCCTCTAGCCAAGAGGGAGCGCGGCCCTCTAAAAGCATCTCAAATTTTGAAACACCATATCGCAGCGCGACAATGACACCTATAGCTACTCTTAATAAGGCAAGAGCAGCACTTGGGGAATTAGCGGAAAAGATAAATTTTAGCAAAAGAGACATGCAATTATTTTTTTTACAAAGATCATTCATAACGATATAGGGAGGGAGATTAAAATAGACTAGCACAG
>CAYJON010000033.1:0-18667 GCA_964371795.1 uncultured Akkermansia sp.
CCTCTAGGGCTTTTTGGGCATCTCTCAGTATGGTGTTGCGCAGTTTTTCCGTGTTGGGGTGTGTGCTACGCATGTGGCTGCTATCGCTGAAGTTGATCTGATCTGCTAGTTTAGTGTTCTTGTAGTTAAGTAGGGGTATCTCTGCCTGATCTGCGATATAGAGGGCGACCTGTAGGCGCGCTTCTTCTCTTTCCTTATCGCTCTGCCTCGTGTAGCGATTGGGATAGAAGACAAAGCAAGGATGGAATCCCGCTTGCTTCATTTCCTTGATGGCTTGTATGCGTATCTTGATTTTTTCCTCTAGATCTGGTGTTTGCTTTGCCAAGCTGCTGGTGAGTATGCTTTGCATGCTGGGAGCTTGCCCATGCTGGTGGACAATGCCTTCTTCTGCGAAGCTGCCAAGTTCTTTTTTGGGGAGCATCTTATCGACAATGATACTCAGTAGCATGTTACTTGGGCGCGCCGCCTGTGAGAAATTAGGATTACCCGCGAATAGTCTATAGAAAAAATCTTCTGTGCTCTTTATCAGAGCCTCATTCGTATTATTGAGGCATAGATTGCCCTCAAGAATGAGAATTGCAGACTGGGGAAAATTGTTACCTTTCACAAAGTGCTGCCATGCTGCGAGAAATGATGAACCTGGTACTCCAATGATGGTGCATTCTGGCGTGCTGATAAAACGCTCCGTCTGCGATGATCCCATGATAATAAACTCTTCGCCCTTGGCTTGTATGGTCTGCAAACGCATGAGGGTGATGCTGTCTGTGTCGCTCGCAAAAAGGCGCATGCCCTTTTGGGTGACTAAAAGGTAAACAACAGCTTGCCCAATAAGTAGCAGCAGGCAGACTACAATAATGTTATAGTAATATGTGCGGCGACGTTGTTTCTTGCTTGGCATGATGAGGTACAGGGTGAAAGCTTTAGAATTGGAAGTAAACAAAGCCCGCCTGAGGGCCAGAGTTGGTCAGTATGAGAAAGAGCATCAATGCATACACTCCGCCAGAGACGTAAGGATGGCGCAAATCCACTCCCCAGCCAGTCTTGCTATGCTCCTTATACCAACCATAGGCATGATAGAGTACAACAACACTGCCAAATAGGAGTACATTAAAGAAGCGCAAATCGCTAAATATGCTAGAGTCCCAGAGTTTAAACTGGTGCATCAGCTGGTGGAAATAAAGGGTGAGTGTCTCCATATCTGGAATCAGGAAGGTCGTCCAGAGCAGGCAGGCAATGCTGCAGGTATAGAAAATACGGAAAAGGGTGGGTATGCGCAATCCTGCGAGGCTAGGGCGACGAGAAAGGAATCGTTCTATCGCAAGAACGAGCCCATGCAGGGTGCCCCAAAGCGCAAATCGCCAATCAGCGCCATGCCAAAGCCCGCCTAGGAACATGACAAGAAAGAGGTTCACGTAGGTTCTTAAATTGCCTTTTCTATTACCACCCAGTGGGATGTAAAGATAATCACGTAGCCATGATGAAAGAGTCATATTCCAACGACGCCAGAACTCTGTGAGGCTGCGGCTCATGTAGGGGAAGTTGAAATTGATGGGGAAGCGATAACCGAAAAGTGCCGCCAAACCTATGGCTATCATGGAGTAACCCCCGAAATCTGCAAATATTTGCGCGCTGTAACCAAAGAGCAGTAGCAGCAATCCCATGCTATCGGCCTGTGCGATGTATTCTTTGCTGGTGAGGGCGTTTGTCACGGTGGCGAGGTTGTCGGCCACCACCATTTTCATGAAATAACCAGCGATGAGGTAACGTATGGCGCGCTCCCAGTCAATTTTCTTAAAGATTTTTTCTTTGAATTGTGGCCAGAAGTAATGTGCCTTAATGATGGGTCCCGCAATGAGTTGAGGGAAGAATAGTAGGTAGAGCGATAAGTCGCGCAGATGCGCTCCATCGACCTGCGCACGCTCTCTGATGCTGCCTTCGCCCAGCGGCATATGCAGCCTGTTGCGTCCAGCATCCACCACCATGCTGATGCCTTGGAAGGTGTAGAAGGAGATGCCTATGGGCAGGGGGATGGAGACGAGGTAGTTTACCCAACTCTCGGGTAGACCGGGGATAAGAGAGGAAAGAAAACCCGCGTACTTGAAAATACCCAACAAGAGCAGATTGGCGATGACGGCCAACTTCACGCTGAGGGCGGCGCGCGCTTCCTCTCCCCGTTGCTTGCAGCGCAGGATGTGTAGGGATGAAAGCGTGTTAAGTAGGCAAGAGATTGCTAATAAAGTCAAAAGTGTCCAGTCGTGCCAACCGTAAAATATAGCTGTCGCGACGAGTAGGATAAGGCTCTGCCAATGATGCTGCCTCTTCCCATGCGGTACCGCATAAAACAGGATAAAGGTGATAAAAAGCAGGAGCAAAAATTCCCATGAATTAAAAAGCATGTGCCCTATTGTACCGCCAGCAATCCACGCTGTCAATCACTACGCTAATAATCACTTGACAGATCATGGCAGAAAGACTATATTGGAAAAAATACAGCCCCTTCCCCTATTTTTATCATGAAAGCTCTCGTCGAAACCATTGGAAAGTACCTCAAGACAGTCACCGCGCCCTTCCTTCAGCATAAGGATGCAGCAGAATTGCGTGTTGCTCGCTCTGCCGAGGGCGATCTCATACGCTTTCGTCTCCTGCTCAATCAAGAGGATGTTGCGCGCGTTATTGGTCGCAATGGGATGACGGCTTCGGCAATCCGCTCTTTGGCAAAGGCTGCTGGGGAACGCCACGGCGTGCGCGTTGTTGTTCATATTCTTTCGCACGAAGAGGCTGCGGAAGAGCATTCTTAATGGAGAGGGGGAAAGCAATATGCCCCCCTCGCTTTTTTCTTCCTAGCTGATGCAGGGTTTGTTCGGAGAGGAGGAGTTGCCCGCGGCTCTCGCTGCTAGGGTGCTGATTGATGGCTTGCAGGAGATGGTGCTTGATTACGCCATCCCCGCTGACATGGCTGACAAGGTAAAGCGCGGTTGCCGTGTGGAGCTGCGTCTGCGCAATCGCCCTGCAACAGGCACAGTGCTGAGTATAGAGCCACCCGACCCCCAATGGGCATCCCGCCTGCGCCCCATCACCCGCCTCATAGATGATTTGCCTGTCATCTCCCCCACGTTGATGAATCTGGCAGAGTGGGCGGCCAGTTACTATGCTGTGCCCACGGAGCAGATGATTCGCTGCCTCCTGCCCTCTGCTGTCCGTCAAGAAAAGACAGATGAAAAGCGTCAAAAGGTACTCATTCTTCTCGACTGGCCTGATGATGAGACTCTCAATAAAATCAACGCCCGCGCACCACGCCAAGCCTCCATCCTGCGTTACCTCCATCAGACAGAGAAGCGCCAAGCCCCCCTCAGTGAAGTGGGTGGCAATAGCGCGCGCGCTGCCGCCCTTGCCCTAGAAAAGCGTGGTCTACTCCGCATTGAAGAGCAAAATGTCCACCGTGACCCTGCTGCTGGGGAGAGCTTTGCCCCCAGCCGCCCTCTCGCCCTCAATGAGGAGCAAGAGGCAGCCCTAGCTTTCATCCTATCGGAGTATGAGTCGGAGAAGAGGCAGCCCATTCTCTTGCAGGGGGTGACGGGCTCTGGAAAGACGGAGGTCTACCTCCAAGCCGCCGCCGAGGTCATGGCTCAGGGGAGGGGGGTACTCATCCTCGTGCCAGAAATTTCTCTCACGCCACAGACCATGGCAAGATTCAAGGCACGTTTTGCCGATCAGCCACAGTCTGTTGCCATTCTTCATAGTGCCATGAGCGACGGAGAACGCTTTGATGAGTGGCACGCCATACGACGTGGTCAGGCACGCATTGCCATTGGCCCTCGTTCTGCTGTCTTTGCTCCTGTCCAGCAGCTGGGGCTCATCATTGTGGATGAAGAGCATGACGGTTCTTACAAGCAGGAAAACAGCCCTCGCTACCACGCGCGAGATCTCGCTGTCTTACGCGCCCAGATGGAGAATGCCTGCATCGTATTGGGCTCTGCCACTCCCTCCTTGGAAAGCCATTATAACGCAACAAAGGGCAAGTACCACCTCCAGAGATTAGATCAACGCGCTGATGGACAAAAGTTGCCTCTCACGCGCGTGCTGGACATGCGCAACGAGGTGCGCAGCAAGCAGTACCTAGGCATACTCAGTGAGCGCCTCAGGGCGGGTATTGATGACAGGTTGGCAAAGCAAGAGCAGGTTATCCTCTTGCTCAACAGGCGAGGCTTTGCGCGTAGTCTGCAATGTGACGAATGCGGCTACACAGCCCATTGTCAGCACTGCGAGATGCCCATGACCTACCATCTTTCGGAAAACAGGCTCATCTGCCACATGTGTGGCTACCGCTCTATGGTGCCCTCGCGCTGCCCCGACTGCGGGCAGGCGGACATCAAGCTGATGGGCTACGGTACGCAAAAGGTGGAGGCCGTGCTAAAACGCGCCTTCCCTCAGGCGAGAATCAGCCGCATTGACGCGGATGTCACCTCGCGCAAGAACGCGCTGCGCGACATACTCGACGACTTCCGCGCACGCCGCACGGATATCTTGCTAGGCACGCAGATGATAGCCAAGGGGCTGGACTTTCCCAGTGTCACGCTGGTGGGGGTCCTCAATGCTGACCAAGGGCTCAATGCCCCTGACTTTCGCGCAGGGGAGCGCAGCTTTCAACTGCTGACGCAGGTGGCAGGGCGCGCTGGTAGAGGTGACCTTGACGGGGAGGTCATCATCCAAACCCACACCCCCCATGCCCCTGCCATCCAGTTTGCGCGTCGTCATGACACAGATGGCTTTGCGCAGCATGAGCTTTCCTTGCGCCAAAACATGCACCTGCCTCCCTTCACGCACCTCGCAGTGCTCACCACGCGCTCTCAAAGCGAGAGTCTGGCAGAGTTTTCCCTACAGAGCCTGCACAAGCACCTGAGCAAGAATCTTCCCGAGGGGGTCTTCCTCAGCGATCCCGTGCCTGCCCCCCTTCCCAAGGCGCATGATCACTACCGCTTCCAATGCACCCTCACCGCTGGCAGGGCACGCCTGCTCACCGAGATATGCAGCGCAGCCATGCGTCATCTCGGAAAGCCAGAGGATGTTAGCGTCAGTTATGACTTAGATGCGTACTCCTTTTTGTAGCACGCTCTGAGCAGGCGTATTTTCTAGCATCACGTCACTTTAGGCTTGATAAAGAGTGGCAAAGAGTCTACTATGACTCTGTGAATTTTATCGTTGTAACAGGAGGTGTAGCATCTGGGAAATCAACTGTTGTTGAACTGCTCAAAAATATTGGAGGCGAAGGACTGCGTGTCTTTGACTGCGATGCCGCTCTCAGCACTCTCTATCAATCGGGTAGGTTGTCTCGTGACCTTGTCGCGCGTTTTGGTGCAGAGGCTTTGCTAGAAGACGGTCAGGTGAACAAGGCCTTCCTGCGAGAGCAGCTCATTAATGACCCCGCAGCCAAGGCTAGCTTGGAAGAAATCACACACCCAAAAATTCTCGATCTCTGCCGTAAGGACAAGGAGCAAGCCCTTCTGTCCGAGCAGATTCACAGCTATGTCCTCGAAATACCCCTTTTCTTTGATAACAATATAGCCCGAGACCTCAAGCCTGACATCATTTGCACCGTGGCTAGCTCTGCTGCCACCCAGTGCCGCCGACTGATGCAGCGCGATAATTGCACTGAAGAAGAGGCTCTTGCCCTCATGGAGGTGCAGATGTCCACACAGGAAAAAATCGACAGAGCCAATCTGGTTATCTGGAATGAGGGTGACGAAGATCTGCTGCGCAAGCAGGTGGACATCGTGTTCAAAAATAGCTTCCATCAGGCACAGGAGAATATCAATCCTGTTCCTCAACTCATAGATATCAATGAGATGAGGGAGATGCCTTATCAGGAGTTGCAGCTCCTTGCTGACCCCCTTTCACGCAGCGGGCTGCGCAGCCTGCCGCGCCCAGAGCTCATCCAAGAGCTCTGCCGTCACTACCTCTCACGCAAGGCAGAAATCACAGCCCGAGGCGTTATAGAGCAAATCAACGGCAACATGCTGGTTCTGCGTGATCCGAAGCGCAGCTTCCGCCAACTGGCTGACGATGTCTACATTGGTTCGGAACTCATGCGTCGCTATGACCTGCGCCCAGGCAATGAAATCAAGGTATGTCTTCGCGCTGCCCGAGGAAAGAATGACCGCTACCTCGCAGCAGCTGCTGTGCTAGAGATTGAAGGCGTGGAGGCAGAACAGTTCCAGCAATTCCCTCACTTTGACAAGCTCACCGCGCTCATCCCCACAGAGCGTCTCATGCTGGAGCACCCGAAGTTCAAAGCCCCCGCCATGCGTGTGCTTGACCTCATCACTCCGCTGGGTAAGGGGCAACGTGCCCTTGTTGTCGCCCCACCACGCGGTGGCAAAACTGTGCTTCTCAAAATGATAGCAAAGTCCCTCCAGCTCAACTACCCCGAGGCAGAGCTCCTCGTTCTGCTGCTGGATGAGCGTCCGGAAGAAGTCACTGACTTTGAGGATTTGATGAAGTGCAATGTCTACGCCTCCACCTTTGATGAGCCCTCTCAACGCCATGCGCAGCTTAGCTCATTGGTGCTGGAAAGAGCGCGCCGTCTGGTGGAGCAGGGGAAGGATGTCATCATCCTGCTTGACTCCCTGACACGTCTTGCACGTGGCTACAATGCAAACCAGAGCGGCGGACGCATCATGTCAGGTGGTCTAGGGGCTAATGCCCTAGAAAAACCACGCAAATTCTTCGGTGCTGCACGCAAGGTAGAGGAGGGCGGTAGCCTGACCATCGTAGCAACCTGCCTCATTGAGACAGAGTCCCGCATGGATGAGATTATCTTTGAGGAGTTCAAGGGAACAGGCAACATGGAAATACGCCTTGATAGAGAGCTTGCAGAGCGACGCATCTATCCCGCCATCTCTGTCCCTCAGAGCGGCACACGTAATGATGACCGTCTCTATCACCCCGATGAGATGCGACGCATTCTCCAACTGCGCCGCCAGCTGGCCTCCCTACCAGGTTGGGAAGGTCTGGAAGCCCTGCTCAAGGATATTCACAAGACACAGAACAACGCAGAGCTGCTCCTCAAAGGGCTTACAATATAATAGTGTGTCACGAGACTTCTCGCAACACACTATATTTACAACCTATTATGTTCTTGAGTAATTTTTATTGATTTATTGCAACCCTGTTAACTTTGCTTTCTTCGACCAGACCATTCTTGAACTGTTCGAAGACGGCACGAGGGTCTTCAGGGTTTCTCTGCAATGCAGAGTAGATCTTGTCTCGCATCTTTAAGGCGGCATCAAATGCAGCTTCCTCACTACCGTATTGACGGTCGGAGAAATACTTGGTAAATTGATTCCACCTTCTACAGATACTCAATCTCCATCCTTGGAATGAAGTTGTCTCGTAGGTGTATCGTGTTATATTACGCTGTGTCATTGTACTGTTTTCCTTTCTTGGTAATGTATTTGTGTAAGGAATAGCCACCATGGCTATCTGTATAGATAATGACATACAAATTAGATTGATACAAATCTAACATGCTAAATATTAGAATTTGTTATAATTAACAATTGTATAATAATTAATTTTTAACGCTTTATAAAGGTTCTTGTATTAATAATTTATTACTTTTTTAGAACTTGTCTTACAGAAAAAACTGTTATTTGCGTACATAGCCCTCTAACTGGCATCTTGTGCCTTGACATCATCTGCGTTTCTACCTAAAATCATACAGATGATGGCAGCTGTACTCTATTTACGTATTTTTTTATGCACACTATTTGCTAGCGCCCTAGTTCTGATGTGGGCCTATCCTAATAGCTTCATCATACCCAGCTTTTTACGGGAAGAAAATCCCAATGATACTATTTACCACCTACGCACTTACCTCTGGGTGATACCCTTTATCCTCATGGAGCTTGTCTGCATGGCTGGAGAGCGTAAAAATCTCGTTTGGTTCAGTTCCCTGTTCATTGTTCTTTTGACTGGCTTGCTTTTATGGCCATACCTCGATGTATGGAGACCAGAGCTGCTGTGGAAGCAACTGTCCTATGAGGATGCAAGACTGGCGGTAGCACTGGGTTATTTTTCCATTTTGATTTTCTTTAGTGCAATATTTCGCCTTATCATCCTCAACTTTCTCTTTGCCCCGCCACCAGAAATCTACGAGGGCAATGAGGTAGATGTCATGCGCCTCGACCCCTCACAGGGTCGCAGCGTCAAGGAAATTGCAGCGCGACAGGGGCGAGTGAAGGCGCGCTTTCTCTTTGGCGGTGCTGATGAGGGCATCGTCTCACGCTTTTATGATATGATGCGCTCTGTGCTAGAGATGCGACGCTCCCGCCGTATCATGCTCCTTTCATTGCTGGGTGTGGGGGCTCTCTGGTTCTTTATCTACCCCGCTGTCATGGATAACCCTGCCTTCCGTCTTCAGCGTGACAGGGAGCGCATGTATGAGAAATCTGGTGAGCACATGTCAACAGCTGCCCTTTATGCCGCCCAGCGCGTCCTGCACGATGTCGCCAAAAATGACCGTCTCAGCGGCATGACGATTGCCGAGGCAGAGCGCTATCTAGCCATCCCTCGAGAAGACTACAAGCAATTGAGAGATGAGTCCGAGCTAGCCAGTTGGTCCGCAGGAGATATCCATAATAGCCGCCGTCGCTTTCTCACCCTCACAGACGGACAGCGTCGCGTTGTGCTCTATCTACGCATGAACGCTGATAAAAAACACATCAACTTTGCCGACTTAGAAGAAGAAGGTTGGAACGCCGTCATTGACGAGAAACGTCGCCGTCAAAGTAACAACTGGCATGCCTTTGGAGGTCAAGGCTAAAGAATTTCCCCATCCCCCCCCACACACATAATACTCATCATGAATGTAGAACTTTCCTACGTCTATCGCTCTCGCGTCGCTTTTCACGAAACAGATGCCGCGCAGATCGTCCACTTTAGCAATTACCTCCGCTATGCAGAGCTAGCAGAGACCCACGCCTTGCAGGCCTGTGGAATGCTTACCGATCTGCGCAACAACAAAATGATACTACCGCGTGTGAAGGTGGAGGCGGAATACAAAGCGTCGCTCAAGTTTTGGGACATCTACGAGGTTTCGGCACGCATCAGCCATATTGGGCGAAGCTCTGTCCACTGGCAATTTGACATCATGGGTGAGGATGCCCCCGTGGCGCATATCAAGTGGGTAACCGCTCGCCTCAATGAAAAGCGTGTAAAAGCCCCCTACAGCGACGCTGAAAAAGAACAACTCCGACGACTCATGCTATGATACGCGCTATTTTCTGTCTGCTATTGCTCCTCTCCCTCAGCTTGCAAGCACGACTGCAACCCCAGCATGTTGCAGTCGTCTACAATGAGAAATCTGCGCATAGCAAGCAGTGCGCCCTTCTCTATGCCAAGTTGCGCCGCATCCCAGAGCGCAACATTATTGCTCTGTCCATTGACAGCAAAAAGCATGATATCACAACGCAGGAGTATGTGAAACTCATCCATGACCCCCTTCTTGCCATAGGACGGGAAAGGCAGCTGCAATATTCTTCCCAGCGGGGCGGAAAGGGTATACACCTCATCAGCACCCTCCTCATGATGCCAGACCTCCCTCTGCGCATCTCCCCGCGCCGACAGGCAGCAGGAGAAAAAGCCCCCGCTTGGCAAAACACCACCGCCGCCAGCGTCGATAGCGAGCTAGCCCTCCTAGGTGCTGGCGACTACGATATCGACACCATGACGCCTAACCCCTACTTTCTCAAAAAAGAAAGCATCGTGCTAAGTGGTTATAAAATGCTACCAGTCTGTCGCATAGATTCCCCCTCAAAAGAAGTCAACCTGCGCATGATAACCCAGCCCATCGCTGTAGAGCAGGCGGGAGGATTGCGTGGCTGGATAGTGATCGATAATGGAGGTCCCTACAAAGAAGGCGACAAGTGGTTTGCCGCCATCGCGCAAATGGCGATTCAGGCAAAGCAGCCTCTCCTCTTGGATGCCCTACGTAGCTCCCTACCGCTGGCCTACCCCATGCCCCATCCCACGGCACTGTACTTTGGCTGGTACGAGGGGAAGGCTAATGGCCCCTTTGCTCTCACTGGCCCAGCGCAGCCCTCCTTCAACTTTGCCAAGGGGGCAGTCGCCATCCACCTACATTCTTTTAGCGCGACAACTGTACGCAATATTCATGAGGGCTGGGTAGGCACCCTTCTTGCACAGGGGGCAGATGTCTCTGCGGGCAATGTGTGGGAACCCTATTTGGGAGGCACCCTGCTGCTCCCCATCTTTTATGAACGCCTGCTGCAAGGCTACTGCGTAGCAGAAGCCGCGGGCATGGCTACACCGCAGGTATCTTGGCAAGGCATTGTTATGGGCGACCCTCTCTACCGTCCCTATCCCAATGGGGTCAAAGCCGTTGCCATCAATCCCGGTATGGAGGCCTGCTACCAGCAAGCCCTAGGAAAGCATGATGAAGCTATCGCTATCTTTGAACGCATCGTCAGAGAAAGTAAAGACAGCTCCGTGCGCATGAGGTCACAGCTCTGCATTGTGCAGTCCTACCTGCTCATGGGTAAAAAGGCAGAGGCGAAAAAGTTACTCCAACACATCCTGCAAACGGATAGCAAGTCGCCCTACATACGCGCAGCAGAGATGATGATGCGTACGCATTTCCCAGGTTAAAACTCGCGCATCAGGCCTTCCAATCCACGGGTATCTCTGTGATTTTCCCGTTCTTGTCCTCGTAGAGCACGTAGCCATTCTTAACCCCAAAGAGGTAAACCTCCATCGTCACCTTGACATCATAACAGCAGTAGGTGGCGATTTCCATGAGTTTTTCGCTATTGCCAGTAGACTCATATTCCGCCCACCACTTGAGGGCATCGGTGCCTTTTGCTGTCTTGCTGAGGCCTCCTAGGCTTGCCTTGGCAACAGAATCGAGACTGAGGCGGTGTCCCAGCTTTTCACCCAAATCAATGCACATGTCCAGATTGGTGGTCATATCCACTATGTTCCAAAAGCTCAGCGGTTGGATGACCTCATAATCAAAGCCCACATGGTTGAAGCCCACAACAAGGTCAGCTGCCTTCATCTCCGCTATTAACTCCTCCACCTGATCTTCTGTGTAGATGTGGTAGGCCTGATCCTTTGTAGAATAAGTGACGGCTACGGAGACACCCATGAGCCCCGCATTGTTCCATCCTCCCACTTGGGCGGCAGAGCGACGTGTTTCCAGATCAAAGTATACGATATTTTTCATTATAATGACGTGTGGAGGCGGCGCAGACCTTCATAGAGGACAACAGCCACCGCTGTAGAGAGATTGAGGCTGCGGGACTGGTCACCTGGCATAGGGATGCGCAGTGCCGTGTCGGGGCGGGATGCTATCCAACTGGCGGGCAAGCCCTTTGACTCCGCCCCAAAAACAAAGTAGTCACCATCTTTGATGGGCAGTGCCTCATCCCAAATATTGCGCTGAGATTTGGTAGAGAGGTACCAAAAGCTCGCAGAGGCATCAGCCGCGGCCTCCAGATCCTCAAGGCTGTCCCAGACTTGCAGGTCAACATGCTGCCAATAATCCAAACCAGTGCGTCGCACATGCTTTTCATCTAGGCTAAAGCCAAGGGGGCGTATGAGGTGCAGACGCGCACCTGTGGAGACAGCCAGCCTCCCCGCCGCTCCAGTATTGTGCGGTATCTCAGGATGATGCAAAACAATGTGGTACATGTGCTATTACTTTGCTCCGCGGCGGAGGAGAACAGAGGGTATGGTGCGGAAAAAGAGCACAATATCCAACCAGAGTGACCAGTTGTCAATATAGCGCAAGTCTTGTTCTATCATGCGGTTAAAATCAGGATTCGTGCTCCTGTCCTCTACCTGCCAATAACAGGTGATACCGGGTTTTACGCTGAGACGGCGGCGGTGAGCAATCTCTGGAAAGTCGGCCGTCTCATAGGTGGGCAGAGGGCGAGGGCCAACGATACTCATGTGTCCTATCAGCACGTTAATAAGCTGAGGCAGCTCATCCAAGGAGGTCTTGCGGATGAAGTGACCAAAGGAAAAAATACGCGGATCATCGGTGAGCTTAAAAATGGGGCCTTCCATCTCATTGCCATGCGTTTCTTTAATCTCATCAAGTCTCTCTTCTGCATCTTTGTACATGGAGCGGAACTTCCACATATTAAAGGGTTTCCCAAAACGGCCTGAGCGTGCCTGCTTGTAAAAAATCGGGCCTTTGGGATCTGATAGCTTGATGCCTATGGCTACGGCAATCCATAGAGGCAAGGTCATAATAAGACCGAGCGCTGCAATCATCTTATCCAAGCAAACTTTAATCACATAAGCCCAACTTTCTGATGGTGTGGAGCTAATCACGATCATTCGCCTATTATAGATAGTTGCCACGCGGCAGCGAGTGAAGGGGGTGTAGACGCTCTGGTCGGGGAAGTACACGTCAATTCCTTGCAACTCGCAAAGCGAGACAATGTCGTGGTTGAGGTGGTAGCTGTAGCGATCGCCTACTATCATCACCACATTGGGATGCTGTTGGGTGATGATTTCCTGTATTTCATCTATAGAGGTATCGCTGGTCACCTCTTGCTCTATGCAAGTATAAGACTGACGCCACTGCGTAGGGAAACTCTCCCAGTACTTTTTATCGCCAATGACGAGCATTCTATTCTTATAACGCTGCCCCATGAAGGTATACAGCTGCAAGAGGCGGAAGATGCCATAGCGCGCGAAAAGAAGAATTGGTACGCCTACCATGATAACCATCATTGTATTATTCATGAAGGTTGATCGGGGTTGACGGCTCTGATAAAAGGCAATTGCGCAGAGGTAGATGATAACAAAGAGCAAAATTTGATTGATTGCCTTGGCAGGGCGTTGCAGGTTGTTTCTTGAATAGAATCCCGTGACAGAGAGAAGGACAGGGCAGAGCGCCATCCCCGCCCCTGCGATAAAGGGCGTTGCCGTGAAGAGGTTGAACTCTGGCAATTCTGGCCAATCCACCAAGGGTGCTATGAAGTTAGCTACCTCCGCCGCATAATAACAGTACAGGAAGACCAAGAGAAAATCCACCACGGGACTGATACGTGCCAAAATTGGTTTTTGTTGTGAGTCCATGGGATTTATAAGGATAAAATTCTTGCGCGATCAAAATCGGCAGGGGAAATACTCACTGTTACTTCCTGCCCCTCTTGTATCAGTTGCAGCAAGGCTTCTTCTTTTTTCTGGATAAAGGCAACGGTAGCTTTCCCATTGGGCAAGAGGGCGCGATACGCCGTCGGTGCAAAGCGTTCTACAATCTTGCAGCGGGTCATGATAAATTGAGAAGGGTAAGTATTCATAGTATTAGAAAATAGTTTTGAGGGTTTCATCTGCGATTTTGCCAGAGCTTTTGAGACCATGCTCAATGAGAGAGTCTGGTTTGTTATCTTCTTTTTCATCTTTTTGCTCCTTTGCGCCACCAGTAAAGACTGAGGCTGCTTGCCCTAGGAGCTCTTTGGCACCGTCAATCGCCTTGCCCGTCTGCTGCATCAAAGCACCGCCAAGCAGGGATTTAACACGCGCGCTCAAATCCTCGCGAGGACTATCCAAAGTGCCGCTGATATTGACTGTCACCCAGCTTATCCCCGATTCATCGGGCTGTGATAATATCTGCTGTTCAACAAGGGTAGGGGTGTAGGTGAGGGCGTTGGTTACCATGCGGGGAAAACCAATACGCAATGTGCCACTAAGTCCGCGGTCATCCTTGATAATGAGATGTCCTTTGACGATGAGTTTTCCGCTGGACTCTATGTGTATCTTGTCTATCAGCCATGCGCGTATGATATTCTTTTGCGCAGAACTGTAGGGGTAAAGTACCGTGGCTGTTGCCTGCTGCACCTCCATGTGGCGGTAGGGGTAGGTGTCTGCGATTTCGATTTTTTCAAGAACAGGTAATGCCTCCACGATGCCATTGAGCACCGATACTTCACCATTCAAGATATCTAGTTTACCCCCCTTGCCCTTGATTTGCACACGGGCATCTAGCTTGCCGCTAATTCTTTTTTTCCAGTCATCATTGAGCAAGGAGGCAATGGGTGCCTCTGTCGCATGAAGGCGGCACACCCAATCTTTTGTCTTTGTCTTGTAAAGAGCTTGCGCCTTTAGCTCTCCAGGTTTCACGCTGAGCTGCGCATCCTTCAGACTGATCGTATCGGGCTTAATATCCACAACACCGGAGTGCACCTGCGCCTTTTCCAAGAGGAAAAGAGGCGTTTGCAGTTCCCCGCCGCTTAGATTGATTGTCCAATTCTTCTTGTTGGCGGTTTTGGGCTTGGCGCGCAGAGTGAAGTCCTTGTAGGTGTAGTCACCTTCACCAATGACGAGATCCATACTCGTACGGCGGGAGATCAGTTCATCAAGTTGCCAATCATCGCGGCTTAGGAAGTTGGACTTTCCAGAGCTCTTGGGAATGACGGCAAAGAGCTGATTTAAATCAAGCTGCACTTCCAGCTTGTCCATCTCTGCCGATTCTATATGCAGCCTGCGCTTTAGCAGGGCAAAGCGATTGATATCAACGCTCAGCTTGCCGAGAGAAAGCGATTGTGCGTATTTTTCCGCAGCCATCGCAAAGTTACTCAGGGCAATACTGTTGCCGTCTATGCTCAGGTTATCCTTTAGCTCTGTATGAAGGATGGGCAAAGCCTCATTGATGCTATCCTCCGAAGATTGGCGGAAAGCATCGCTTTCAAAGTAAGCTATCACCTGATAATAAGCAATAATGAGAAGCAGAACAAGTCCGAGCACAACAATGAGTAGCAGCTTGAACAAGCGAGACCCCAAAAAGCCTGATTTCTTCTTTTTCACGTCAAAGCGTGAGCGTCGCCTAGTTGACCTGCGTCCCATTAGCTTATTTATTTTGGTGAGTAGAAAGTAAGTTGTGAACTTTATTTAATCAGTTCCAAGAGCTCCATCTCAAAGATTAAGGTGGAGTTAGGTCCAATAGGTCCAGGACCGTTCTCACCATAAGCAAGATCGGCAGGGATAGTCACACGCCATTTAGCACCGATGGGCATATTCATCAAGGCCTCAGTAAAGCCGGGGATGACCTGACGGATATTGAACTCTACAGGCGCATCGGATTCATCAAAGAGCGTACCATCTATCAGCGTACCCTTGTACATGACCTTTGCGGTAGGGGCATCACCGTGTTTTTCGGGGTCATAGACCTCTTGACCGCCTTCGTTGATGACCTCATACTGCAAGCCGCTGGGGGCGCAGGTGACACCTTCGCGCTTGGCATTTTCTGCCATGTAGGTCTTGCCCATTTCGAGGTTCTTGTCGCCTATAGCGGACTCTCTCGCCTTGAGCTTGCTGAGGAATTCTGTTTGAATGGACTCTACATCCATCTCAGCGAGTGACATATCAATCTTGCCCGCGATACCCTCCAAGATACCCTTGGCTATATTAGCACCGTCAATATCCTCAGGGGTGATACCGGGGAGCATTTGGGGGACCATTTGGCTACCGAGACGATAGCCGATGAGGTAAGACATTACTTCAACAACTTGAGTGGAATTAGACATGCCCTTATTGTATCAACATGATTTCAAAAATGCAAGTGCATACCTGCGGAAAAATACAGGTATGCACTTGCATGGTGTTATACGAGAAATATTCGGTAATATTCTATATATTAATCAATTTTTAAAGTTTCAAGATGGCGATCAATTATCATTGCATCTTGCATTTTTAGATCGAAATGAATATCTTTTTTCGCTTTGAAGGTAATGGTGAATAAAACATCATCGCCAGAGACAGCTTCCTTGTCACCCATGTTGACAAAGGTGGGGTAGAGAGCCTTGACCCCATTGGTGTGGAGTCTGTCCTTGGTCATGTTGTCCATTTGCTTCATGCTTACAGGCTTTGTGGTAACATATTCATAACTATTAGCATCGTAGGGCAGAGCAAAGCTCATCGCATTGACGTCCTTTAGCTTGTCTCCCTTAACGGTGATGGTGATTTCTTCGCCCGCCTTGTAGGATTGCTTATCAGCCGTCATGCTAAAGCTGCCTTCTAGCGTTGCCTTCTTTTTGGAGGCTCCGCCATCCAGCTTTACCGCTACTTGGGAGATATCATAGGCATCAATGAGATTGTTCTTGTTGCCATCACCCACGCTGACATAACCTTCGAAGTCACTGTCACCGAGGCGCAGACCTGTGTAGTTGCCGTAAGAGGTCATATCATTGTTGTCCAGCTTTCCATCACTATTGATGTCACCGGGGATGAAGCTGGAGCTACCAGGTACCTTGAAGACATAGATTTCCTGCCCTGCGCCAAAGTTGCCTCTCAGCTTGGTAGCAGCTATTTTGATGTAACGTACAGTTGGTTTGTCAGCGAAGTCGATAACCTTCAACTCCCCATCATCTACCCACTTGAAGGGTACAGGCTCACTCCAAGTCTTCTTGTCATCGCTGTAGCAAATAGTGCCTTCCTCGATGTAGCCATTGCGCGATGATTGGTGCTGCATGTAGCTCAATTTGTCAATCTGGTTGATGGAATTGAGGTCAATGACAATGTCTACCTTCTCCACCTGAGTATCCCATGCACTGTGCCATGCAGTCTTCTCATCAAAGTCAACAAGGCGTGCAATCTCCTGAGAGCCTTGGCAGGCCACACTGCTGGTAGCAGTCATGCCCTGAATAGCCCATTGCAAAGGATTTGCCTTGGTTTTGGCTGTGATGTCAACCCAATCTGACTTGTGCTCCTTGTTGACGGAGCGCAGCTTGAAGGCGTAATCCGTCTCGGCTGCCAAGTCCTCGAAGAGCAGGTGATTGTTCTTGATGGTGGAGTAGATTTGACCATCGAACATAATCTCATAATAGTCGGCATTGCTCACCTTTTCCCATGAGGGGGTCAGGGTGTAGGGTTGGGTGTTTTCCTCTGTAACCTGCGCCTGTGCTGGGGCAGAAAGAGCACCAGTGGAGCGGAGCAAATGGCTCTCGGGCGCAAAGCGGAAGCCCTCTACAACCACGCTGGCTGCATTCTTTCGCACGTCAGTTGCTTCCAGCTTTACCATAAGCTGGGGATTCTTTGTCAGCACCTTCTTGGCAAAGTCGCTACCCTTTGTGGCAAACTTGTTCACCGAGGGAGCGGCGTTGTAGTAATACACATTGCTCTTCGCCTCGTACTCCTTCATGCTGCTGACCTCTTGTAGGGATAGCTGCTTTTCGCCTAGCGTCGCGCTAATTGTGCGGGGCTTCTCTGTCACATTGATGACTAGCTCCGTGCTCTTTGTGGGAACAAAGCCCTCAAAATCACCCTGCGTGGGGAAAATGCTAATGGTCACCTGTCCCTCTTCGTTCAGAGTGGAATCAACACGTGTCGATACAGACGCACCCGCCATATACTGCATGGTTATACCATCATCGTCATATTCTGTAAAGCTGCTATGACCCATGGGGTAGAACTCATACTTGCGCTTGCTGTTGTCTATTTCCCTTACCGTGTTGTTGGGATTGCACATGGGGATGATAGCGCCATTCTTTACAAAGACAGGCAGCTTCCACAGAGGGGCGTCAAAGTTGTTGATGATGACACCACCCTCATAGAGATGGCCTGTAAAGTAATCCACCCACTGTCCCTCTGGCAGGTAAATGCCATTGCGAATATCATTTCCCTGCTCATCTGCCGCCGTTGCTTGATAGATGGGGGCAACGAGGAAGTAAGGACCAAAAAGGAACTGGTACTGCGTGCTCTTGCCCAAGGTGTACTCATTGGGGTACTCTAGGAACATGGCGCGCACCATGGGCATGCCGCCCACGGACTGCTCTGCAACGCTGTAAATATAGGGCATCAGCTCCGAACGCAGCTTAAGGTAGTTGCGGTTGATGGAGGTGGCGGGCTCTCCCAAGGCGTGAGGGTATTTTTCATTAGCACCCCAACCATCCATGTTAAGCAATTGGGTGGTAAAGCTCTTCCACTGGAAATCACGCGTGTTGACTGTCGCGTTCTTGCCGCCAAAGATACCATCCATGTCAGAGGAGATATTGGGTTGACCAGATAATCCAGAACCCAAGTAGGTGGGGATGTGAAAGCGAATGTACTCCCACTCACCACCGCTTTGGTCGCCTGACCAGATACCCGCGTATCGCTGCGTACCTGCCCAGCCATCTAGGGAAATAATAAAGGGGCGTGCGTTATTCCCGTAGTAAGTCATGATTTGCGCCGCATCAGCCACACCATTGAGACCAAAGGAGTAACCTGGTCCCACCCAAGCAACGTCAGTCTTGAGCACCCTGACCCCAGCATCACGCACCTCCTTGACAATGTCGCGTTGGAGGAGGGCTTCCACACCCTCCTTGGGGTGCAGATCTGACTGCGTCCAGAGACCTACTTCCACACCCTTTGCTTGGGCGTATTGGGTCAGCTGATTGAGGTTTTCTATGTTGCCATCAACAGTACCTGTTTGACCGTAGCCTGCACCGTAGCCATCATTGGGCAAGAACCAGCCCAAGGGCATATCATGTGCGAAGTAGCGGTCAATGGCAGCGCGGGCGGAGAATTGGTACATGCCCTTCTCTCCGTTGAGGGTTTCTTGAACACCTGTTTCGGAGTTACTGGACTCCTTGTAGCGTTTTCCATCTTCAAAGAGAACACCGCCTTCCTCTACCTCTGTCCAGTAGTCGCGGTTGTA
>CAYJON010000034.1:0-18666 GCA_964371795.1 uncultured Akkermansia sp.
CCCATGAGGATGGGATGTCCCATGGTCAACTCCTTGAACACTTTGAGGTCTTCGGGGAGATTCCATGGCATAGTACCGTCCTTGCCTATGAGTCTTTCTTGGCTCATGGCGACGACGGCACTAAAACTGAGCGTGGGCTTCATACGGATACTTCGGCTTTGATGTGAGGATGGGGATCGTAGTTTTCGAGGCTGAAATCCTCGAAGCAGAAGCCATCTATTTCTGTGACATCGGGGTTGATGTGCATCTGGGGCAGGGGACGCGGTTCGCGGCTTAGCTGGAGACGCGCTTGCTCTAGGTGGTTGTTGTAGAGGTGCAGGTCGCCAAAGCTGTGTATGTATTCCCGCGCCTCGTAGCCGCAGACCTGCGCCACCATCATGAGCAGCAGGGCGTAGCTTGCGATATTGAAGGGGACTCCGAGAAAGAGGTCGCAGCTGCGTTGATAGAGTTGCAGGGAGAGCCCGTGCTTTTCCCCCTCCTTCTGCGCGGGTATCACGCAGAATTGGAAGAGGCAGTGGCAGGGAGGCAACGCCATGTCATCCACCTGCGCGACATTCCACGCACTGACGATATGGCGACGGCTCCATGGGTTGTTTTTTAATCCATCTATAAGCTTGGCTATCTGGTCAATGTAGCCGCCCTGACCATCAGGCCAAGCGCGCCATTGTGTGCCGTAGACGGGGCCAAGGTTGCCTTGCTCATCCGCCCACTCATCCCAAATGCGTACACCATGTTCTTGGAGGTAGGCTATGTTGGAGCTTCCCTTGAGGAACCAGAGTAACTCATGTATGATGGAGCGCAGATGAAGCTTCTTTGTTGTCAGGCAGGGGAAGCCCTCGCGCAGGTCAAAGCGTGCCTGTCTACCAAACACGCCTCGTGTCCCTGTGCCAGTGCGGTCATCACGGCCTACACCGTTCTCTAGAACATCGGCTAAAAGCTCAAGATACTGTTTCATACTCTTGTCAAAAGCTGTACTGTGGAAGGGTGAGGCTGGCTTGTCAAGCGATTAGTTCGCCACGATGTTGACTAGGCGACCAGGGACGACAATGACCTTGCGTACGGTAAGACCTGCCGTGAACTCTGCAACACGTGGTTGGGCGAGGGCGGCGGCCTCTACATCCTCCTTGCTCATGTCCACGGGGAGCATGATTTTGTCGCGGAGTTTGCCGTTGATTTGGATGACGATTTCCTTTTCGTTTTCGATGAGGTATTCTTCATCATAGCTAGGCCATTCCATCGCGCTAATCTGCACCTGCTCCAGCTGGGGATAGGCAGCAGCGAGACGGCTGTAAAGCTCTTCTGCCACATGGGGTGCAAAGGGATTGAGCACGCGCAGCAGCAGCACATAATCATTCAGGCTGACAGAGGTGGCGGAGGTCATGGCGTTGGTGCACTCCATCATCTTGGCGATGGCTGTGTTAAAGCTCATGTTCTCAATGTCCTCTGTGACCTTCTTGATGGTCTTGTGTACTTCCTTGCGAACTGGTGTTGTGCCGAGGTCGTCTGCTGTGATTTTTGCAGAGAGCTCCCATACACCTTCTTGATTTTCTGTTTGGGCGACACGCCAGACACGAGCAAGGAAGCGGCTAACGCCCTCCACACCCTTTGTTGCCCATGGCTTCACCTCCTTGAGAGGGCCCATGAACATCTCATAAAGACGCAGGGAGTCAGCACCATAATCCTTTACAATGTCGTCTGGGTTGACCACATTGCCACGGCTCTTGCTCATTTTTTGCCCATCTTCACCGAGGATGAGACCTTGGTTGACCAGCTTGTGGAATGGCTCATTGGAAGAGACTAAACCGTAGTCGAAGAGTACCTTGTGCCAGAATCGGGAGTAAAACAGGTGCAGCACCGCATGCTCTGTACCACCTACATAGAGGTCAACACCGCCAGCCTGCTTGCCTGCGCCCATCCAGTAGCTTTCTACATCGGGGTTGATGAAGGCTTCTTCATTCTGTGGGTCGAGGTAGCGGAGGTAGTACCAGCAAGAGCCCGCCCATTGGGGCATGGTGTTGGTCTCGCGGGTGTAGTCCTCACTGTAGTTGATCCAATCAGTAGCCTTGACCAACGGACCGCGTGGGTCGCCAGAGGGCTTGAAGTCCTCCATCTCTGGTTGCAGGAGGGGAAGCTCGCTTTCGGGGATGGCGGCATGCTTTCCTGTGTTCTTGTTCCAGACGATGGGGAAGGGTTCGCCCCAGTAGCGTTGGCGGGAGAAGAGCCAGTCGCGCAACTTGTAATTAGTCTTGCCCGAACCAATACCCTTTTCCTCTAACCAAGAAATCATTTTCTGCTTTGCCTCGGTGACACTCAGACCATTAATCATGCCAGAGTTGACCATCGTGCCGTCATAGCCGACAAAGTCCTTCCACTCCACGCCCTCGGCATCGGGTTGAACTACTTGAATGATGGGCAGGCTGAAAGTGGTTGCAAACTCATAGTCACGGCTATCATGTGCAGGCACGGCCATGATGGCACCTGTACCGTAGCCTGTGAGAACATAGTCAGCTATCCAGACAGGGATTTGCTCTCCGTTGACAGGGTTGGTCGCGTAGGCACCGGTGAAGACACCGGTCTTGTCCTTGCTGAGTTCCGTGCGCTCCAAGTCGCTCTTTGTTGCACAGCCTTCTTGGTAGGCAGTCACTGCTGCTTGCTGTGCTTCTGTTGTGATTTGGGCGACTAGTTCATGTTCTGGAGCAAGCACCATGTAGGTTGCGCCAAAGAGCGTGTCGGGACGTGTTGTGTAAACAGTGATGGGGTGACCTTGGCAGTCAAAGGTGACTTCTGCACCCTGTGATTTGCCTATCCAGTTGCGTTGCAGCAGCTTGATGCCTTCTGGCCAGTCGAGGGGTTCAAGCTCATCAATGAGGCGATCGGCATAGGCCGTGATGCGCAGCATCCACTGACGCAGACGGCGACGCTCTACAGTGTGACCCTTGCTGCGCCATTCTTCGGCTTCTTCATTGGCGAGAACGGTGCCCATGTCGGGAGACCAGTTGACAAAGCCCTCTGCCACGTAGGCGAGGCGCAGATCGTCAATTTGCTCTTGGCTGTAGCCCTTTTCTTCCAGCTCTGTTACTGGGCGAGCCTTTTGCAGCTCTTCATTGTAGTAGCTGTTGTAGAGCTTGAGGAAAATCCACTGTGTCCAGCGCACATACTTGGGGTCAGTTGTGGCAATCTCCCTGTCCCAGTCATAGGAAAAGCCCAGCATTTTCAGCTGACGGCGGAAGGTATCAATATTGGTATTAGTGGTGATGGAGGGATGCTGACCCGTCTTGATAGCATACTGCTCTGCGGGGAGACCAAAGGAATCCCAGCCCATGGGGTGCAGCACATTGAAGCCCTTTGTGCGCTTGTAACGTGCGATGATGTCAGTGGCGGTGTAGCCCTCGGGGTGACCAACATGTAGACCCGCTCCACTGGGGTAGGGGAACATATCAAGTACGTAGTACTTGGGCTTGTTGGGGTCAAATCCCTCTTCATTAGGATTGCAAGTGCGGAAAGTCTTTTCATCATCCCAAATGTTTTGCCACTTGGGTTCAAAGACGTCAAAAGGATAAGGATGTTTGCGGTCGGACATGTTGCAGGAGAGTCTATACTACTTCCCCCAAGGATTCAAGCTTTAATATCAATTGGGAATTTCTATTTGGAAAAATGGCTTGCGAAAGAGCGAGTAAATGATAAAATGCTCCAGAAATGATTAATGAGCGTGAACAGTATTACAGATTATTAAAAACGCCAACGATTGCAGTATTGATACTCGTGGCTTTTTTTATTTTTGACGACGAGAATTTTGCGAATCTGTATGATGTGTTCAAATATCCACCCTATTTCTTTTCGACATTTGAGGAAGGCGGCTATCCCTATTTAGTGAGTGCGCTGGTGAAGTCGTGGTATATCTGCTTTACCGCGCTCATTATTGTCATTCAATTACGCAAATGGAATGTCATCAAGAGCAAGTGCCTTCATTTCTTCATCAATGTGTTGAAGAAGATGAGGTATGTGTGGTTGATTGTGAGTTTCATTCTGGCTCTTGCAGCAGGCATTTGCTTTTACCAATATCAATACCCTCGCCAGCAGGAAGACTGGGTAGCCAAGACGGTGAGCATGGAAGAGTATAGCTCCCCCCATGAATCATTGAATGACTCTGTCTGGTCTTATTCTGAGACAGTAGGAGATGAAACTTCTGTTTACTATGTCTATAGTGAATTGCTTTATGAGTATTTTGACTTCGACGCCAAAACGCAAGAAGGCACTCTATACGCGTATAAAGAAGATATGAGTGTCCACGCGGCAAAGCCCTATGGGGACTATGCCTATTTGCGTGGATTCATCATCCTCACTTTTGCGTTTTATGTGCTCTCTCAGATGGCAAGTCTTGGCTTTGCCGCTGCAAGGATGAAGTAATAATCTCAAGCCTTCTTGCGGCGGCGGCGTGCGAGCATGCTTGCAAGGGCAAGTAGGCTGAGGCTCACAGTGCTGGGTTCTGGAACAACATGCTCATAGACGAGTACAATGTTGCCTGCGTTGGACATAAGTGAGTTGAATTCCAATTCTTCGCCCTGAACTCTCCAGCTAAGCTGGGAGAGGTCATGTGTTGAGCCAATTGGTAGCCCCATGACTTCTATGCCGTAACTGCTGTTCTCAAAGGAGGATAGCTCTAGCCCCATTAGTTCTATGATGAGCTCTCCTTCTATGGTGGCTTCATCTAGTAGTAGGGAGACCCCATCGACGCTATAGAGATTCAAGGTCAGATCGGGCAGTGAAACCAGCGTATGGCTGATGCTCTCACTTTGTATCTGTAGTGTGGAGTTTCTGACGAGGAGTATGTCGCGTAGCTCAATGTTTTCGTTTCTTACCACTTGCACAAAGAGATTGTCATCCATGTGGGTGATTGTGGAGTTCTCTATAGTGAGGCTGCCTGTTTCGCGGAAGCCAAAACGCACTCCTTCGCCTATTGTGCTGTTCTGCACAATGTTTTCATCATTGACGTTAAAGTTTGTGTTGCTGATGCTGCTGTTGCTTAGCTGGGTGTAGACGAGGATGATATTAGCGACATCGGAAATGTCTGCATTGGCTAGGTGAATGTTTTCAAACACGCTGCCAGACGCGCTGGCCTCCACGGATGTATCACGGGCAGTCACGCTCATATTACCGCGGTTGTTGATATTGGCGTTGCCCATATTCAGGCTAGCGATGCTGTTGTCTATGTGGAGGCTGTTCTCTGCGCCTGCGTCTATGCGGAGCTCTGTTGTGGTGAGCACGCCAGTGCCTATGTCACCAGAGCGCGTGACTAGGGCATCAGCACCCATGCTGATGCTAGCCTGTCCTTGAATAGCAAGAGAGCTGATGCTAAGGGATTCTTGCAGGAAATTGAGCTCGCCATCTGCAATGCTGTAACTATGCACGACTCCGTTGTTGTGTATGCTGACTGCGCCACCACCGTAGATATGGAGGTTTTGATGCTTGATGGCTCGGTGGAAGTGTAGTGTTTGCTTTGCTTGGCTCCAGATGTTGACTATCTCTGTAGATCCCTCTGCACCCCACAGTGTGTGATAGATGTTTATTGTTCCCGTTGTTGTGCCACCTATTGTGGAGCCATCCCAGAGGTGTAGACCTAGGCTATTTTGAGGCGCACCATAGTCGAAGGTATCATCTTGGTTCCCCATGAGCAGAAGGCCTCCTGCGTGGATGCTAACGTAGGGGTCAGCATAGGTGTTGATTCCTTCATACATGCCCCCCTTGTTGAGGACGAGGGTACCACCATCGTAGACGTCGATATTACCCTTCCCGTAGTTAGCTTTCACAGCAACATCAGAGATGAGTGTGCCGTATATTTTAATACTGTTGGTGATGTTTGCCAGGTTAGAGACGAGGAAGACAGAGCCTGGGGAGGCCGCGTCCGAGGCAATATGGAGGGTTGAGTTTGCGCCTATCTCAACTATGTTTGCTTCCGCCAAGGTGCCTAATTCTAGGCCTTTGACGACATAAGTGCCAGAACCCGATAGGGTGAAGTTACCCCCCTTGGGATTGAGTATGAGTCCGCGCTCTTCCAGTGTGCTACCCTCCGCTAGGTGTATGCTGTAATCGCGGCTTTGGCGATAGCCTGTTGTGCTGGCGCTGATGTTGGTGTTCGCAAGAAGGTGCAGGCTGCTGTTGGATGCCAGCGCGATGGATGAGATTGTTGTAGCTGCTCCACCCAGTTCCAGCGTACCAGATTGCAAGTGAACGCTGCCTGTGAAGTCTGCCCCCAATTGCTGCACTGTGGTGGTCGCCCCTGCGCTGTTGCTAGAGAGTACACCAGCGCCGCTAATTGTCCCATCATAGAGTCCGCCGCTGGCAGAGAGATTGACCGTGGAGGCTGCTCCTATTGCAAAGCTTGCAGATGTCGTGCTATGCAGATTAATCGTGCTAGCACTAGCTTGCAATGTGCCTGAGAAATCGCGTAAATCATCAAAGCTGACGCTCTCTGCTGCGCTGGATTGTATCACCCCGCTACCGCTGATGCTGTTTGCTATATGGCTGATGTCGTTGATTAGAAGGGTGGCATCAGCAGCAATTTCGGCTTCACGATAATTTGTCGCTTCTGCGCTGAGGTGGTAGCTACCATTTTGGAAAGAGAGCTTGCCTGTGTAGTGTTTGAACCAGTCTCTCGCAGCCAGCTCTCCACCATTGATATTGAGGATGACTTCTGTATGGAGGGCTGCGGCTTCTTCGAATATCAGGCTGCTACTGCTGAGTACGTCACCGCGTAGCAGGAGGCTAGCACCCTCTGTGAGGATGATATTGCCGGAGTTGAGCTGCTGGCCACTTGCTTGAATATCAAGCTGCACGCCTGTCACGAGGACACGATCCACTTTCAAGCCTGCTTCTCCTACGGCGAGGCTGGCATTGCTGCCGTAGAAATTAATCTTCGCGTTATCACTAAAGCTTTTCCCATCGTCAAATCCCGTTGCACCGTCTATGAGTGTTAGATTGCCCCCTGCAAAGGAGAGCTCTCCCGTAATGGCTGTGCCACGCAGCGTCCCATTGCTATTGAAGACCCAATCATAATTCAGAGAATTCGCCCCAACGACATTGTTAGAAAGCAGTGAGCCAAAGGTATCGTTGCTCATCCCTGTAAAGATTGTGTAGATGATAGCTCCTTCTTCGTCAAAGCTAGAGCTCATATTGCCAATGTCAAAGATAATATTATTCCCCAGCAGGAGTTCTGCTGAGGCACTGCCTTGAATGGCATGGGTGAGGCTTAGCTGGGAGTCTATGCTCAGTCGTCCATCATTCAGAATAATATGACCACTATGCATCCCGCCTTGCGACAGGTCGAGCTGGGAGTTAGCACCATTGAGCGTGACTGTCCCAGTGAGGGAAGAGTCCTTTGAGAAGCTCAATTGCGCATTTTCGCCAGATAGGGTCATCTGCCCCTGTTGCGCCGCACCAGCTAGGAAGGATACTTGCCCTGCTACATCCGCCATGCCAGAGAAAGTACCTGCACCAGAGAGCTCTAGGCTCTGTCCGCTTGCAATGGTCGCGGTGTCGGCACTCAGCTTTGAGCCCTGCGCAAAATTGACACGCGCGTCCCCTGTGGTGCTGAGGCTCGCAAAGCTCGCATTACTATCCGCACCGAGAATGAGACTTTCCCCCGAGAGCTGTATGCTACCCGCCCTGTATTGCCCACTGCCATCCACCGTCAATGTCTTGCCGCTGGAGAGTTGGTAATTGATATTATTCTCACTGAGGCTAGCACCAGCATCGACGGTGAAGTGGTGATTCCCTGTGCGTGTCTCGCTATGGCTGTTGCTGAAGCTGGCTGCATTTGTTAGCGTCACATGGCTGTCTTCTGCCACAATCAGTTTTGCCCCTGCCTGCATGGAGGAGTGGAGGATGAACTCGGAGTTCTCCGCTGTGTACACCGTGCCTGCATAGCCTGTCATGTTTTTGGCCTCCAGTCTATCGGTGAAGCGCAGCTCTCCTGTTGCCGCGCCAGAGATGGCGTAGTCGGCCGTGTGTGCGACGTTGATACGCGCGAGTCCGTCCAACTCAAAGTTTTGCAGTGCGACCGATGCACTGTTCATGTCGAGCTCCGTGCCCGCTGCCACATTCAGAGTGGTGACGTTAATCCCACTTATCCCCACAATGCCACCGCCTAGGATGTTGATGCGCTCTCCGAGTATATCGCGTTGCAAGCGGAAATCTTGACCCTCCAGTGCTTGAATGTTGACATGCCCAGTCTCTATCCAGCGGAAGGTGTTGGGCGTTGTGACCACTCCTGTCCCTGAGATACCAAGGGTGGCCCCAGATTCAAGGTATGTTTCTAATCGGTGACTCCAGTTGGGGTCACCATAGTCCTTGCCGTAGGTGACTTGATTGCCTATGAGAAGAGTACCACCATCACGCACACGAATGTAGGAAGCACCACGGTGTCCAGAGTCAATGATGAGTCCTTTCTTAATTTCTAGCGTGCCGCCATCTTCCACAGAAAGCGTTGCATAGCCGCTACCTGTCACCAAATTACCCTCTGTGATAATCGTACCTCGAATGGTAACCTGATTGTGATAATTGTAATTCGACAGCATGAAGGAAACTGTATCAATGGGATTTCTCAATTGCTGTCCGCTGAGCAAATGCAGGGTTGTTCCCGTGTCTACTACCAAATTGCCCTGTGCATTTTCAGAGGAGAGCATCAGCCCTTCCCAGCTGACCGTGCCGCCTCCTGAAAGGGTTAAAGTACCACCTGATACATACTGGTGGATGAGGGTTTCTTCCAAATGTGCGCCTTCGGCTACATTGATTGTGAAGTCGCTAACCCTGCGTACCTCATCCCTGTCTGTGCGGATATGACTACCCGCCAAGATATTGACCTGCCCAGTAGTACCCATGGAAAAA
This sequence comes from uncultured Akkermansia sp., assembly GCA_964371795.1. Lineage (GTDB taxonomy): Bacteria > Verrucomicrobiota > Verrucomicrobiia > Verrucomicrobiales > Akkermansiaceae > Akkermansia. The sequence continues at coordinate 8,884 of CAYJON010000034.1, forward strand.
TGATCCATATCCAGACTCTGACCGCTCACAGACAGAGTGCCTGTAGTATGGTTGAGAGTGCCTGTCAAGTTATTGAGTGCGGTGATGCTTATCCCTGACTCATTCGCAAAGACATGACCTGCTCCAGAGATTTCGCCAGAGTAGCTACCAGTCGCATTGAGGTGCAGATTATTCTGCGCGACGAGGGCGATGCTGGCTGCACTTGCGGTGTTAAAATCTATTTTATCGGCATCAGAGACAATGCGTCCCGAGAACTCATCAATGTCATGGAAGGCAATTTCTGCTGCGCCTGTGGCATGTAAGGTGCCATCACCTCGCAGTGCAAAGCTGAGATCACTCGCACCCTGCAAGGAAAAGGCTGTGTTCTCACCTGACAAGAGGAGGGAAAGGTAGCCCGCAGCTGTGTATCCTGCGTCATAGCTACCATTGCTTATCTCTACATGTCCTGTGTATTCTTGCAGCCAATTTTTGTCACTCAGGGCTGCTCCCTGCGCGTCTATGTGTATTGTGGTGTTTCTCGTGTCATTCTGCCTTGTGGCACGCGCTGCTGCCTGTAGGGCTTCGCCGCGTATGGTCAGCGATGCACCATCACTCATGAGAATGCGATCTACATTGATAGTGAAACCATTGCTGATGATATCTAGCGAGACCCCATCCACAAAGAGTCGATCGGAGTTCAGCTCCGCTTGCAGCGTCATGACCGTGCTGCTGGTGATGAAGTGTATCGCGCTATTGTCCTGATAGTTGCCTGATACAAAGCCTCCCACGCCTACTTCTAGACCCAAGCTACCACCAGTGAAGGTGAGTTCACTGCTCAGGGTGGAGGCGACCAGTCGTCCATCATCATGGAAAGTCCACTTGAGGTTTTCGGAGTCCAGTCCCACGATGTTGTTACTGGTTAGCGAAGCAAAGCTAGAGGACGTGCTGCCTGTAAATACCTGATAGGTGGTTACACCCTCTGCCGAGACCCCAGTCAGATTGGTGATATCAAATAAAATGTCAGAGGCAAAGATGAGGCTGCCTGTATTGACCATGGTCTCAGAGATGCTCAGAGAGTCGGTGAAGTTCACAGTGCCTGCGTTAGTCAGCAGTCCTTGTAATTCTGTGTGCGTTCCAAATAGAGCACTAGCTCCTGCGCCAATTGTAAAATCAACATCAAAGACACCGCCTTGTGTCACGTCCAATGTTCCCCCCTCATGGAGAGATACTGCGCCCGTGATGACAGAGCCTTCGTCAAAAGTAGCTGCACCATGTATATTCATCGTGCCGGTGAAGGTCGATGTACTCGTTGTTCTCAGTGTCGAGCCAGACTCGATTAATAGGTCATTGGAGATGACATCCACATGAGGGCCTAATTCAAGGTGAATATTGTTTCTGGCGACAAGTTGCCCCACATTGATTTCCACTCGTTTCCACTGGTCGGGGGCGTAGGCTGGTTCGTAGTCTTTATTGTTTACTGTTTCATCAGGATTGGCGATTTCTACTCTTTGACCAGACAGTGTCGTGTTGACGCCGTCGAGTACGAAGCTGCCAGCCATACTGATATGATTGTCTAAAGTTGCGCTAGCCCCCACCGTGTCAGCGATTAGATCGACATTCAAAATACCTGTGCCACCTGCGAAGAGTGATGTGCTATCGGAGAAGGAGGCATGAATATCCTCATGGACAGCACCCTGTATGGTGTAGCTGAGCTTTGCCATCGTGTCTTGAGCGTAGTTGGCAAATCCCGCATCGTGATCCAAGATAAAGAGGTTAGAACTATTGCGTGAGAAGGCATGACCATTCAAGTCGACAAGACCACCCATATAGCCAAACTCCACATTGCCTCCTATCTGTGTAGAAGAGCCCAGTTTCACCACAGAGCCCGTGTTGAGCTGTACATTATTCGCTGCTTGGAAAGAGCCTTCGCGGTTCAAAAATACCGTGATACCAACGCCTAGGTTGAGGTCTGCTAGATTATCACCTGTGCCCTTAATCTCAAAATAACCACCGTAAATCTCATACTGCAAGTCGCCATTCGCATCGGCGCTCATGCGTGCATTTTCGCCCACGATACGCCAGTCATCGCCAGCCTTGCCTGTCAGTGTTGTGCTTACTGATACATGCTCTTGTACAATATAGCCACCGCTGCTCACATGCACGTCAGCAGAGTCGGCGGTGATGGTATAGGTGGTTGGGTCAGCAGCTGTCGCGCCTTCACCGCGATTGAACTGGAAAGTACCCGCCCCAGCATCAAAGCTGCCTTCAAAGTGCAAGGTCGTATTAGACTCGCTCTCAAAAACCCAGTCCAGAGTTGCCCACATCTCCTCATTGCTGGCGAGAGTGCCTACAGTGCGCGTATCACCGCGCTCGCCCTGCTTTAGCGTGCGTATGGGATTGTCGTAATCTACGAGAGTTCCCGCAGTCACATCCACAAAGCCTTCGCTATTTGATGCGCCAAAGGTCCATTTTGTTTCGGTTTTGTCAAAGCTATAAGCAGAGCTATCAATGACGAAGTCGTAGAACTCTTCAGAATGAAAGTTGTAGGTGTGATAATCATCCCACACCGTACCGCCACGAAAATTATAACCGTAGAAGATACCTATGAGTTGAAAGCTCTTTGTGTCCTCATTGTATACAATGACAGGAGAGCCACTATCACCGCCCCAGCCGAGAACGGGCATCATATTTTCCTTATCCTTGTCGTTGAGGGGGCCAAATGTGTGATTGTCAATGTGGACATCGAGGGTCTCACCTCTCTCGTTACTCACTGTGCGATACCAAGGACCAATGTTTTCGAGACGGCCTGTTCCTGCTGTTATAGTTTCATAGGCACTATTGAGATACTCTCCCTCTGCATCGGGGTAGGTATAGATTTTTTGCCCACCAGCACCGACACGCCATATGTACTTGTCTTCTAAAAATGCCTTATCACTGGTGTAGCGTGGATCTCTGGCTATTTCCCAGTGTACCACATCAGTCACCACCTTGCTGAGTCGAGAGATGGATAAATCAAACCATCCCGCGTAGTTGGCCTCGACTCGATTGATATTGCGGTATTCTTCAAATACGGGCGTGTTGTATGTGCCCAATCGCACACCCCACTGTATCGTCTCAATCACTCTATTATGCTCACAGTCTACAAGCCAGCTTTGACCGCCACCGAGAGAAGCAGCCGTGCCCGGATTGGAAACTGCGCTGAAGTCTGGTACGACAGGGATGACTCCTACCACATCGCCATTGATGTCATAAACTGTAACATCTGTTGCCCCTGGGGTAAAAGGACCACGATTCTCACCTAGGTTGCGATAGGTTTGGTAATCGATAATACCATTCATATGACCTGCTTGTGTCGTTGCATTCAGCGCAAGGACGGTAAGAAGGGCTTTTTTTAAGCTGAGGGGGATGTGTAGTTTCATGCTGATATTCTTGGCAAAAAGTAAAAAACGAGTCCAGTCATAATCTATCAAAAATAGAATGTAGTTGTCAAGTCGAAATAATAGTGAAAGGTGAAAGCGCGGCTGGGTGCCACAGAGTCCGCGGAGCATCAAGCCGAAAAGCTGCATAAACGAGCTACGCTCACCGCCTGCTGCGGACTTTATAAGCTTTTCTCACTTGACGCCCCGCTCCCTCTGTGACGGGAAGCATGTATCCTATTTGATGGTGGAAAAGGCTTTGCCTTTCCCTCCATGTCAAATAGGAACATTCTAAATTCTTTCTGTTTAAAAAAATCTTGACTTGCCAGCTGAGCGACTATATGATTGCCGAGTCACAACAGACACATTATTTTTATGTCTCGCACACCAATTATTGCAGCAAACTGGAAGATGAACATGGGTCCCTCCGACGCCCTTGCTTTCCTCGAAGCCCTTAAGAATGAAATGAATGATGCATGCCCCGTCGCTACGATGGTTGTCGTGCCTCCCTTTGTCACCATCCCTGCCGTCATGAACGCTTTGGGTGGTTGCGATTGCCTCGGCGTAGGTGCTCAGGACGTGAGCGACCGTGACAACGGTGCTTTCACTGGTGAAATCTCCACAGCCATGCTCAATGAGCTGGGCTGCAAGTATGTTGTGCTTGGTCACAGCGAGCGTCGCCAATACCATGGTGAAAGCAATGCCTACATCAACAAGAAGGTGAAGAAGGCTCTCGGTGCTGGCATCATCCCCATCTACTGCATTGGTGAAACACTTCAAGAACGCGAAGGCGGTCAACTCGAAACAGTTCTTGGCTCTCAGGTCAAGGAAGGTTTGGAAGGCCTCAGCGCTGAAGAAGTAGCTGGTCTCGTCATCGCTTATGAACCAGTATGGGCAATCGGTACAGGTGTTACCGCTTCCTCCGCTGACGCTCAGTCCGCTCATGAATTCATCCGTGGCGTTGTAGCTGCCGAGTTCGGTCAGACAGCTGCTGATGCTGTTCGCATCCAATACGGTGGTTCTGTCAACCCTGGCAACGCTGTAGAGCTTATGTCCCAGCCTGATATCGATGGTGCCCTCGTTGGTGGTGCTGCTCTCAAGGCTGATTCCTTTGCCGCTATTGTTAATGCAGCTAAGTAATTAAATCTTCTAATTTTTATGCAAACCAGTGAGTCTTAGGGCTCACTGGTTTTTTCTTGACTAGGTGTAGGGGTGAGACTAGAATAATGGCATGGGCAGCGGATGTTTTGGTATATTGATTCTTTTTGCTATTATCACTTTGTTGGGTGGGTCTGTGACTTATCATTATCTAGTGAACGATGATCTCATTTTTGAGCGTCGTGATGAAAAGCCACTACACATCAATACCAATCGTTCTTATAGACCTGCTAGCACCACTACTGCATCGTGATTAAAATTGGCTACACGCTAGGGGATCAGGCTGGCATAGGTCCTGAGATTATTGCCTCCGCGCTCCGCACCATTACGCCCACAGAGGGTGTGGAATACTGCCTTATTGGTGAAGCTATCAATGTAGAGCTAGGACGTGCCAATCTGGAAAGTGCCAAGGCTGCATGGCAGCATTTGGAGTTGGGAGCCACCGCACTGAAGGAGGGTAGCATAGACGCCCTCGTCACAGGCCCAATCTGCAAAGAGAGTCTGCATGAGCTGGGTTTTGCTTTCCCTGGGCAGACGGAGTTTTTTGCTGACCGCCTTGGCGTGGGGGATGATTACGCCATGTGCCTCAGCGGTGCTCATCTCACCGTTGCTTTGGTGACCACCCATGTTGCTTTGCAGGAGGTGCCGCGCTTGTTGACAGTGGAGGGCATTGTGAGGGCAGGGCGATTGTTAGCAGATTCTCTCCCACAGCAAAGACCACGTATAGCCCTAGCAGGTCTCAATCCGCATAATGGAGAGTCTGGGGCTTTTGGTAATGAGGAGGCAGAGCTCATTGTACCCGCCCTGCATCGCTTGCAGCAGCTGTACCCCAATGTTCATTTTGAGGGACCTTGCGTGCCCGATGTTGTCTACAGGGAGGCAGCGGCAGGGCGTTATGATGCCATCGTTGCACCCTACCATGACCAAGCACTCATTCCCTTAAAATTGTTGGATTTTGACACGGCTGTGAACATGACCCTCGGTCTGCCGCGCCTGCGTGTGAGCCCGGACCACGGGACGGCTTTTTCTTTAGCAGGCAAGGGGATAGCGAGCGATGCCAGCATGCGCCGCGCCTTTGAGGTGGCCTTGCAGTTTTGTCATAAAAGGCACTGAGGGACGTTTTTTGTTGATTAGATGGGTGATTCTGTTAAAGTATCGGTCTTATGAAAAGCTTTTTATCCCTTCTACTCTGTGCTGTGCCAGCCTTGGTTGCTGCGCCAGAAGCAAAAGTGACAGAACTTGCCCGCACGGAAGTCGTTGCTCGTCTACTCTGGGTTAAGGATGTTCCCTGCATGCATCGCACGGCACTATGCCCCGATAAATGCAATCATGGTGGTTTGACTGCCTGCTTTGAGGTGCTACACCCCCTTTCATACGAGAAAAAAGGTGAGTACGGTGATGATAAGCCCGAAGTGGGTAGCAAAATACACATTGCCCTAGAGCATGTGCAAGAAGGTCAATCACCAGAAATCGTCGAAGAGATCAAGGAGATGAAGCCCCTGACCGTGGTGCAATTCACCCACGTGCATGAGTACGTAGAAAAAGAAGGATCTAGCTATCCCGTGCGTCGCATTACTCAGTTTGCACTTGCGCCACGTTTGGAATGCTCTGGTCCCCCTCAATCATGAAGAAAGTCTCTATCTGCGCCCTGTCTCTCCTGCTATTGGGGGCTACCACGCCAACACAAGCAGAGGAAGAGCCTAATCTCATTGAGCACCTGCGGGCATTTGCTAGCAATGCAAAGTATATCCCGCAAGTGCCTCTTGCTGCGCAGTCCGCGCCAGCTGCTTGCATTTTTATAGGTGGTTACGCGGATGAGCTAGGCGGTTACTTTAACCGAGTGGGGACTAATCTGCCTGTACTGCCCCAATGGGGCGAAGTACCACGTGCCTACTATCACTGGCATTACAGCAAGCAGGCAGAGTATCAGAAAGCACCTGCACGCATAGCAAAGGACATAGATGCCTTTCGCAAAATGAATCCCAAGGCACCCATTGCCCTGATGGGGCATAGCCTTGGTGCAGCGGCAGCTGTGCAGGTGGCAAATCTCCTTTCACCTGATTACGGAAAAATCTACCTCGTGACGGTAGATCCAGTGGATAGAGTGGCCTCTCGCCAACGTCCGAAGCAGGTCACATGGTGGGGCAATGCCTATGTGCTGCATTCTCAGTCCAACCGCGACTTTGCACACCAAATGGGTGGTCGCTGGGGGAAGGTGAAGGGCGCGGATGTCAATCTGCTCTTTGATGGTAGATTGCGCGATGAGCGCGGCTACCCCTTTATCCATGACAATGCATGGAGTCTTATCACCAGTCGTAGCACGCACCCGCGTAGTCTTTTTGAAGAGCTATTGCTTGTCATTCCGCAGGTGGTGAAGCCTGCCACTCCTCCCCCTTCTCCTGAGAAGAAAAAGGAGGAGAAAGAAGCGACTCAATCTTAACTCTGCGCGTGCTCGCTAATCGCATCGCGGAATTCCAAGGGGCGGCTCACCTGCTTGTACACATTGGTGACTTCGCCCGTGGTTACAGTAATTGTACCGTAGCCAAGGATGCGACCGAGGAGGCTTTGCGCTACCTGTATGCTCTCGCACTTGTGCATCATGAGCTCCAGTGATTCGCGGTGCAGAACACCAGTCTGGAGAATAACACGCTTTGTGGTGATGATGTACTCGGTGAATCTATACTGAATCCAGCTGTAGAGGAAGAAGACAAGGGCAAGTACACCCAAGGCTGCTCCTATATACCAGTAGTTGAATAGGAAGACCCAAGCAAGTGTTTCGAGGATGACGAGGAGGATGGTGTATTTGAAACAGATCCAATGCTCGCGCGTTTTCATCACGAATTCTTCGCCTTCTGGGAGATTATTATTCATATTGTTGATGTGTTGTTATATTTGTTCTCGTGTGAGTACCATGCAGCTGTGGGGCAGCAGGTAAAGTGAGAGTTGTGGGTCAACTCCTTGGGTGAAGTGGCGTAGCATGAGGTTCTGGCGACCTAGTCCGCCAAAGCGTTCTTCGTCGGAATCCAGTATCACGCGCCACTTGCCAGCATGTGGGGCTGGTAGCAGGTAGTCGGGGAGGGCACGTGTGCCGCTCCAGTTGAAGACAAAGAGCAAATCACCGCGCGTGAAGGCCATGACTTGGTTGTTCTCATCCAGCTTTAGGGGGCGAGCAGGTGGGCGCAGCAGCAAGTGGTGTTCCCTGCTCACGCGCAGCATGGCCTCATCAAAGGCACCGAGATGCTTGTAGCGCAACTCCTCATTATCCACCAGCGACCATTGTCGGCGGCAGTAGTGGTAGGAGTTGTTATTGCCCTCGCGGGGGAAGTCAATCCACTCTGGGTGACCAAACTCATTGCCCATGAAATTGAGCCAACCTTCACCGCCCGCAGCGTGGGTGGCTAGGCGTATCATCTTGTGCAGGGCAATGCCGCGATCAATAATATGACTTTGAGAGCCTATATTCATGCCGCTGTACATCTCTGCATCCATGAGGCGGAAGGCGAGGGTCTTGTCACCGACCAAGGCTTGGTCATGGCTTTCGGAGTAGGCTATATTGGGTTCACCATAGCGTCTGTTGGTGAGGGTGTACCACATGTCGCCCATTTTCCATTCCTCGTCCTTGTACTCCTTGATGAGCTTGATCCAGTAATCGGGTAATCCCATGGAGAGGCGGAAGTCAAAGCCTATGCCGCCTTCCTCAATGGGGCGGCAAAGACCGGGCATGCCACTCATATCCTCTGCAATGACGATGGCACCAGGTTTTGCCTCTTGGATGAGGGTGGTGGCCAGTTGCAGGTAGGTGATGGCATCGAGGTTAACTTGGTCGTTGAAGTAGCAATCCATGTTGCAGAAGGGCTCATGCCCGTGGTGAACATAGAGCATGCTAGTCACACCATCAAAGCGGAAGCCGTCGAAGTGGAACTCCTCCAGCCACCAAGCGAGGTTGGATAGCAAGAACTCCAGCACGCGGGGTTTGCCGTAATTGAAGAGGCAGCTGTCCCAGTCGGGATGGAGGGAGTCGCGCTCCCCAGCGTGGAAGTACTGACCGCCCGAGCCGTCAAAGTTGTTGAGACCCTCTGCCGTGTTCTTCACCGCGTGGGAGTGAACCACATCCAGCAAGACAGCTATACCAGCACCATGTGCCGTGTCGATGAGGTACTTGAGGTCATCAGGTGTACCAAATCGGCTGCAAGGCGCAAAGAAAGAAGAAACGTGGTAGCCAAAAGAACCGTAGTAGGGGTGCTCCTGCACCGCCATGAGCTGGATGCAGTTGTAGCCCATCTTGGCAATGCGGGGGATGATATTGTCTGCAAACTCCCTGTAGCTGTGTAGGCGTGCTTCCTCACCAGCCATGCCCACATGTGCCTCATAGATGATGGGGATTTTGATGCGGCTGGGGTTGTAGCGGGTGTTTTTCCACTCGTAGGCTTGCTCTGGCTGCCACACAATGCCGCAGAAATCATAGCTGTGGGCATCCTGTCTGGTATAGCGTATCCATGCGGGGATGCGGTCTTTTTGCACGAGGTCTGCCCCCGTGATGCTGACCTTGACCGCGTCGCCGTGTTGCAGAACATCTGCGGGGAGTCGTATTTCCCATATATCTTGGTCAACGCGCTTTAGCGGATGGCTTTCCCTGTTCCACTGGTTGAAGTCCCCGATGAGGGAGAGGGCGCGGGCAGCAGGTGCCCATTCTCTGTACACCCACTCACCGGAGTATTCATCGCGGTAAATGCCCATGTTTTTATAGGCATGCGCGTGGGCTAGTAGAGAACCATGTTGGCTGCGTATGCGCTGTAGCTGGCTATCAAAAAGGCGCATGCGGGCGCGAATATCGCGCTCATAGGGTGCTAGCCAACCATCAGCGAGGATGAGTCCGAGTATAGGGGGTCTTCTCATATTGCTGAGTATAGAACACCTCGCTTTGTTTGACAATATAAAACAGAGTTTTTCTTATCTAACGAAAAATATTAAGGCGTGAAAAGAGGAAAACGCCAGCTGAAATTAGGGTGTCTTGCAAAATTAGCAGCTCTGGATTTTGGTAGCAATTTGGATGAGAATTTGTGGCGTTTGGGCGCACATAGCGAGCTATGTAAGCCCAAAAAGCTGCAAATTATTGCCAAAGTGCGCCAAAAGACATGCTGTGATGAGCATTTTTAACCTTGCTGCTTTTCCGTAAACTAATTTTGCAAGATGCCCATTATGCGTCAGCCTTTTCCTCTTTCTTTTCCTC
>CAYJON010000035.1:0-4400 GCA_964371795.1 uncultured Akkermansia sp.
GGTGATGAGGACCCGCGCGGGATTGCCCCCGCGAGTGCCCTCAAGAACTTCGTTCTTAAGAATCCGTTGAACGCAAAGCGCAGGTCGACGCTTATTTTCCAATCAACCTGTAAATCGCCTGCTGTACCGTCAGCAAAATCGGCTTCCTCACCAGATGCAGGGGAAGTGTTGTTTCTCTCATGAGTTTACCACTGGGCACACCGCCTAGGAGGCTCGCCTTCGCACATCGCTTCATCAGGTACTTCATGCACATGCGCTTGAAAGACTCTACGGGTATGAGCTGGCTGCGCTCATTAGCCGCCAGTAGTATGCTGCACAAGTCGAAGAGTAGCTGCAACTCTTGCTGGTTTTTTATTTTACCACCAGCGACAAAGCGCGTGTTAAAGCAGGCGCGCAGTTCCTCGCTCAACTCCGCCCCCATGCTTTGCAAAAACTCATCGCGCAGTCTCCACTGTTCTTGCTTGATTTTTTCGCGCTGTAGCTTGGATGTCATGGCATCATGCACGCGGTAGAGGCAAAGTACCTCGGGTATATTCGCCAACTTCCCCCAACGCGCCAACTCTGCATAGAGCTTGCAATCATTAACCGAGATGTAACTGGTATCATAGCTAATCTGATGCTCCCTCACTATGCTAGCCCGTATCATTGAACTGGGATGCAGGATGATGCACTTGAAAAAGAGCCCCGCCCTCAATGTCTCATCATCCGCTGGATGGTGAATGGTCTTGCGCTTGCTCAGCTTCCCTATGCGCCTAAAGCCAGTACCGCATATGGCGGTATCAGGATGCGCCTCCATGTAGGCTAACTGCTTTTCTAGGCGGGTGGGTAGCGCTATGTCATCATGGTCTATGACGGCAAAGTATTCCCCCTTTGCTAAAGACATTAACTTATTGCGCGATTTTGTCAATCCCATGTTTTCCTCGTTACGTAGGTAGCGCACACGGGAATCACTCACTGTCTTGACGTAATTATCTAGCGTGGCATTATCTGGAGAATCATTGAGTATCAATAACTCAAAATCGCTCATTGTCTGCATGAGGATGGAGTTGATAGCTTCTCCGAGATGCTGCTCATCGGTGTTGTAGATGGGCATGAGTACGGAGACTTTGGGGGGTGTCGTCATGTTACGCCCAGTCTATAGTATCAAATTCTCTCTGACAAGAAAATTTCTCTTGCCAAGCGTCAAATGATGCGATAAACTGTTGCCCGCATCACCAGTACGGCGATACACCCAGGGTGGGTGGCAGAGTGGTTGAATGCAGCGGTCTTGAAAACCGCCGAAGGTGTAAGCTTTCCGTGGGTTCGAATCCCACCCCACCCGTTTCAAAAAAACCTAGGTTTCCTTTACCTAGGTTTTTTTGTTGCTGCCGTAACCAATGCTTGCCAGATTGTATGTTTTGTTCTATAATAAAAACAGCAATTCTCATACTTTATACTTGATACATTATTATGCGTTTTTTAACAGGCTTACAACCCAGCGGGCAACTTCATATAGGCAATTACTTTGGTGCAATTCAACCAGCGGTTGAACTGCAAGAAAAGGGTGAGGGCTACTACTTTGTTGCTAATTACCACGCGATGACGACGATGGAGAGTGCAGAGAGTCTGCGTGATAATACACGTCAGCTTGCACTGGATTTGCTAGCCTGTGGGCTAGATCCTGAAAAGTCTCTGCTCTGGGTGCAGTCTGCTGTCCCCGAGGTGAATGAGCTGGCATGGGTTCTCAGTACGCTGTGCCCCATGGGGCTTTTGGAGCGTTGCCATTCTTACAAGGACAAGGTCACCAAGGGCTTTTCTCCTTCTCACGCGCTTTTTGCCTACCCTGCTTTGATGGCTGCGGATATTCTGCTTTATGATGCAGATGCCGTCCCCGTTGGTAAGGATCAAAAGCAGCATCTTGAGGTGACACGTGATTTGGCTATCAAGGTTAATGAGCAATTTGGCGCGGATGTTCTCAAGCTGCCAGAACCCCTCATCAACGAGGTAACAGCAGTTGTCCCCGGTCTCGATGGTCAAAAAATGAGCAAGAGCTACGGCAACACCCTGCCTATCTTTGGTGAGGAAAAGCCAATGCGCAAGCTCATCAACAAAAAAATCATCACAGACGCAACACCCCTAGAAGACCCCAAGCCCATAGAGGGCTCTATTCTGCTGACTCTGTACAAGCTCTTTGCAGGCACGGAGGGTTACGACCGCATGGCAGGTGACTTTCAGGCTGGTGGCATAGGTTACGGGCAGTTTAAGAAGGAGCTTTTCGAGGCTTATTGGGAGTTTTTCCGCCCCGCGAGGGAACGCAGAGAGCAGCTGCAAGGCGATGCTGGCTATGTGGAGCAGGTGCTACGAGATGGTGCCGCCAAGGCGAGAGAGACTGCCGCTCTCACCATGGCACGCGTCCGTGCCGCAGCAGGTTTAACTTGGTATTAAATAATAGATATGAAAGGCCTCCTATTAAGCAGCATTTTGAGCCTGTCCCCTCTGTGGGCAAGCGTTGTGGGTGATATTGAGTTCTCTGACTCCTTGTCCGATGTCAAAAAGAAGTTACAGGATATACCCAGCCTCTTGCCCATTGTTGATGCCGCGGGCGCAAGCAAGTTACAGCGTTCTCACAAGACAGCGGATAGGCTAGCCTATCAGGATTGGACGGTTAGCTTCAATTTTGATTCGCGCGGTAAGGAATTGCTGTCTGTTTATTACGAGGGCTCAGAGCCCTTCTCCCTCGATCAATTTCAAGGACCTCTCAAGTCCTACTACCTCTATGTGGTGGATGCGGTAAAGGATAAGTACTTTTTGGAGGATAGATCACTGAATACCCCCAACTTCATGCCCAATGAGGAGGTCTACACGGGCAAGATCTACCCTGTGCATAGTTACGCCTCGGGCGATAGGGAAATCACCATCACGCTGCGCTATGACAAAAAGGCCGACAGCATCTACGTGGGCTACATGATTAGCCCTGCCCAAGTGGAGAGAGAGGCGATGACTGCAATGGGTAGTGCGCGCGGTTCTTACTCAAATGATGGCGCTGATGCTGCCATTTGGCGAGACATCCCGAAGTGGGAGGGTATCAAGGAAGCCGAGGAATTCCTCATCCGTAATGGTCTTAAAGAAGCACCCAAGCCTGTGGAAATCGTCGAAGGCGGTGGGACAGAAAAGCCAGCAGAGCCAGTAAAACCCGAGATTCCCGTTGACCCCGCCTTGGCGGATCTTGATCTGTTGGACAAGAATCTCAATGAGCCCGATGCCAAGTTGCTGAAGGGCGCTGTTCACCGCAAGCACTCGCAGGGCAAGGAGGCATTCAATTCCTTTGTCGCCGCAGCCACTGCTAACAAGGGCGATGCAAGAGCCTTTTTCAACCTAGCAGAGTGCTACGAGTCTGGCATAGGCACAGAACAGGACATTGACAAATCAGCCAATGCCTACCTCATGGCGGCCCAGCTGGGCTATGCGCCTGCTTTGGTACGCTATGGCTATGAGTTTAAGACCGCACTTAATGAGCTGGGCTTTAGTGAAGATGAGGGCAAGGAAATTCTCGATATTCTGCACACAGAGGCAGCTGCTGGGCGCGTTTGGGCGCGTTTTAACCTCGCGCTGATGTACCGCTATGGCTACGGTCTGCGAAAGGATGTGGAAAAGGGGCGCAGCCTCATGAGCCAGCTTGCCAAGCAGGGTGACCCCGTTGCCAAAAAGCTTATTGAATCAGGTTTTTAATCAAAAAGCGTTATGAGTGAGGAGAAAACGAGTAAGGGTTTACCTGCCGTCCTGCCAGCCATGCTGGGAGAGCAGTATTTGCTGAGCAAGGTTCTCCAAAAAACGCCTGACAAGGTTCTCTACCTCGCGCAGCAAAAGGATATAAGGCGAGAGGTCTATGTAGAATCCCTGCGCCATGAGGTGTTGAGCGATGATGCCAAGGTTGCCTTCTTCTTGGAGTCCGCGCGAGCAAAGTCACGACATAGTTTCAAGTTTATCGGCCTTTCCTTGGAGCTGCTCTTCCATAATGATACATGGCACCTGATTTATGAGAAAATTCAGGGTGAGCCATTGGACAAGATGATTGCAACGGGCAGTTACCTCACGCCCTCGCGCATCAGTGAATTCTTGCTCAATCTCTGCCATATCTGCGTCTTTATGGATATTGAAGGGGTAGCGACAGAGCCCTTTTCCCTAGAACGCTGCTACCTGATGGATCACGACTTCCGCATGGATAATCCCGCTATTGCAGGGCAGAGAAAGCGCAGCACCAGCCGCATCTACCTCCATGATGCCGTGATGAAGATAGAGCCCCTTTTAGAGAAAAAATCACCCCACGCGGAGGCCCTGCTTGATATTCTACGCCGCATGCGTTATCTCGCCAACTGGGAGACTATCACCCCCATGCTCTTCGCAGAAGAATTGGCGCAGTT
>CAYJON010000035.1:4500-18664 GCA_964371795.1 uncultured Akkermansia sp.
AACTTTTTTTATGATGCCACAAAAAAACCGTGTATTTTTTGAACAAAATCTGTTATTTTAATGTCTACCCTGTACGCACGAAAGGCGGATTTGATATGCAAGAGAAGCAAACACACGAGACCCCATTGGAAGAAGCCGAGCTTAGCCGCTTGCTAGGAGAACTCTATAGAGAGCCCCAGCAGGAAGCTCACTTTGAAGAGAGATTTTTGACTCAGTTCCATGAGAGGGTAGTTCAGAGTGCTGTGTGCCGTCCAACACGCCACAGGGTCTGGGAAAATATCTGCCAGTTCCTCAGCCATATGACCATGACGAAGTTTGCTGTAAGCACTTGCGCTGTCATGGTCTTTTTTGCTATAGGTCTCATGGTAATGGAGAACATGGGTGCATCAAGCAGCCAGGCCATTGCCCGCACCGGTGGGGAGCTTTCTCAGCTACGTGCCTCCATCAATGATTTGCTGGGTGCTGATCCAGCGAAGGCACCCAATGCCCTCGCCCAACAACAGCCCACAGCTACTATACCTTCTCATCTTGATGTGCGCCTCGCACCAGAAGATGCCCAACCTCAGACCTTCACAGGTTGCGTCATTCACAGAAGAGATCATCGCCCCAGTCTCACCATACAGCAGGGAGCTATCTACGTCAAACAACCTGGCGATAGAATACTTAATATCAAGCTCATCGCTTCAGAATAATTTTTTTTCTAGCAGTAGTATATTGTTGAAAACGCAGCATGGAAACGTGCTGCGTTTTTCTATTTGAACTTCTGACTCGTTTTGTGCTATGATGATTGAAAGCCTTTCATCTCATGAAAACAAGTATCATCTCCCTGCTTCTCCTATCGATTTCTCCCTTTCTTCAAGCGAAAAATAAATATGAACTCGCCCAAGAGGTTGAAGAGTACTTTGATAGCAAATACAAGGGCATAGCCCTCAAGAGTGCTAAGGCTGATTTAGAAAAAATTCTGATGGATAGCTCTCTTAGTGATGAGGCAATCATCAAAAAGGTACAAGCACTCTTGCCTCAGCAAAAAGCAGAGCCTGCTGAGGAAAGTCAGCAGATAAAAGATAATAAAAAGGCTCTGCAAATGTTTGAAGAAGCCGCCCGCAATGGCGATGCTGAGGCTCAATGCAGGGTTGGTTACTTTTACTGGTCAGGCAAGGTAGGTCCAAAGGATGCTGCCACAGCGGTCAAATGGTACAAACTTGCTGCAGAGCAGGGAAACATAGGCGCACAGCTTTTTGTCGGTCTACGCTACTTTGAAGGCGAAGGTGTCAAGCAGGACTATGCCGAGGCCTTGAAGTGGCTGAAAAAGCCAGCAGAGCAAGGCATAGCTGGCGCAGCCTATCATGTAGGTCTCTGCTATGCAGAAGGCCTCGGAGTGCCCGTTAATAAGGAAGAAGGCATGAAGTGGATGAATATAGCTGCAAAGCGTGGCTACAGCAAGGCAAAGGATTATTTAAACAAGAAGGGCTAATCGGCGGAGAGCTCTAGCCTCGTGCCTTCCCAGCCTACGGCAATGATTTTATCTGCCTCCTCTTTGACTGCTAGGTGGATATATGTTTCATCGCACATGTCCACAGTGGCAAGACCCACAAGGGTATCGCCTTGGTATGCCTCAATGGCGACAATGCCTTCTAGCCCTGCATGCGCGATGAGGTAGTGATCTGTGTTGAACTCCATAGCAACTTTGGCAGGACGGTAGGGAGCAATTTCAGCCTTGTAGATTTTGATGGTGTCCTTGTTGATGAAGTAGAGCTGGGGAAAATCAGGCTCTGGGTATCGCTTGGCATACTGCTTGACCTCATCTGAGATGCTGGTGGGCAGTAGACCTACTTGCGCGAAGTACTCGCTGAAATCTAGCTTGCTGGCCGCGCAGAGGCATTTGAGCAGGGCGCTTTGCACCTCGTCCTCTGAGAGACCGTCCCACTCCACAGCATTAATATGCTCCATAAGGCGAGGCAGGAAGTACTTGTTGCCCATAATCTCCCTGTTGTAGAGTAGCAATGTCCAGAGGGGGATGATACTAGAGGTCTCTGCTTGTTGATTGAGAATGCAATCAACATAGTATTGCTGGTAACGCTCTGTATTCAGCATAGCCTGTCCGTAGCGCAGTCCCTGCTTTTCTGTACTGATCACCTGCATGAGAAGAGTACAAAGAGCTTCGCTCAGCGCGGAGGACATGTCTTTGGGCATGAGGCAGTCCCTTGCGATAAGGTGGGGTAGCTGCCAAGGCTTGACGATTTCTTCGGCTGCGCCCAGTAGCTTATGCTTGGCAAAGTCCAAAGCAACACCTTGCTCGTCTATGCGAATGTTGTCAATGGCTTCATGATGTATTCTCAGCGCTGGAAGCCTATCGGGCAGCATGCTACCTATGCCGAGTGCCGCCTTGGAAAGGGAGAATAAATCATTAAAATAGTGTAGCAGCGCATCGCCATTGGGGATATTCTCTGCTCGTAGCATCTCAGCTGGTAGAATGAGGTGAACATGGTCAGAGAGCAGCTCCACAAAGCCACTTTTTGTGGCACGCAGAGCAAAGCTCCAAGCCTTTTCTCCATCTCCTAGGTAGTAGATGCCGCTGATTTGACCTCCCTTGATGCTTGCGCGGAGATCAGGGGCAGAGCCCGCGTGCTCATGAGCGTAGTCAATGTAGAGCAGCCCTGCTTGGGGGGCGGTGATACTGTTATCTCCTGCTTGAAGAGGGAGGGCGCTGGCAGGCAGAGCTTGGGCATGGTCACGTATGAAGAGGGTGACACCCTTCTCTGGTGCATTATCGAGGGAAATGATCAACTCATCGCCTTTCTTGACGTAAATACCCAAGGGAGTGCCCACATTGCCAAATTGGCGTAGCTTCAGTCTACTTTCTAGCCACTGGCTAGGGTAATGAGCAGGGATGAGGCGGTGCTGGTAATGCGCTGCTGTACCTATCCTCTCGTTGAGCTCATGCAGCTGCTTGTGCTTCTGCTGAGCAGAGCCAGCAGAGCAAAGAGCAAGACTGAGAGCTAGTAGAGAGAGGAACTTCATCACATGAGAAGGGGAAGGGTGGAAAATCAGCCGCGAGAGAAGAAATCCTTGAGACCAGCGAGATCCGTCTCGCCCACCTCATCAGCGCGTGCAATAGCCGCCTTCTGGGCAGCGGCGACATCTTGGACACCCTTGCTAGCTAGGGCGATCATGGCTGCCATTTCCTCGGGAGTGAAGACAGCCTCTTCGCCAGAGCCTTGAATCTCGACAAACTCACCAGCCTCCGTCATCACCACATTCATATCCACCTCGGCATCCCTATCCTCAACATAGCAGAGATCCAGCAGGGGAACACCTGCTACCTTGCCAACAGAGACAGCTGCAATCAGCTTCTTAAGAGGGCTTGCTGCGAGCAATCCTTTTGCCACAAGGCGATTGAGGGCAATAGCAAGAGCCACACTAGCACCCGTGATACTAGCTGTGCGCGTACCGCCATCAGCCTGCAAGACATCACAGTCAATCCAAATGGTGCGAGAACCGAGAGCCACCAAATCCACCGCTGCGCGGAGGCTGCGACCAATGAGGCGTTGGATTTCTGTAGAGCGACCATCCACCTTTCCAGCCGTACTATCACGGCGTTTTCTATCAAGAGTGGAGTAGGGGAGCATAGAATACTCCGCAGTGAGCCAACCGCCCTCGACACGTTGAGCCTTCATCCAGCGAGGGACATCCTCCTCAATCATGACAGAGCAGATGACTCGGGTCTTTCCAAAGCAGCTCAGTACAGAGGCCGTGGCATGGGGGGCAACATCAAGAACAAACTCCAGAGGGCGCATCTGGTCAACTTCGCGATTATCATGTCTAGTCATCGTCGAGAGTATAGCAGAAAAGCGCGGGGTAGTTCAACCCTATTTGTCAGACCTAAGGGGCAAAATGCAAAGCTGCTAATTTTGCAGAGATGTCCTTGGGGGATTTGGCGGATTGAGGCGCAAGTCCTCCTCCAAGGCAGCGAGCACCGACTCCTCGGGGCGGAAATTAGCATCATGGTGGGAACTGCGAATCAGAGGGCCGCTAGCCACGTGGGTGAAGCCCTTGCTGAGGGCGACATCGCGCAATTCATCAAATATCTCGGGGCGCAGGTACTCTATCACAGGAAGGTGGCGTGGGCTGGGGCGCAGATACTGTCCCAGCGTGAGAACAGTCACCTCGTGTGCGCGCAAATCGTCCATAGATTGGAAAAGCTCCTCACGGCTCTCACCTAGACCAAGCATGATACCGCTCTTCGTTACAATACGCTTGGGAGCAAGTTGTTTTGCAAGGCGCAGTATGTGCAGAGAACGCTGGTAATGAGCGTGAAAGCGCACAATGGGAGTCAGACGTTCCACTGTCTCCAGATTATGATTAAAAATATGTGGACGCGCAGCAATCACCTGTGCGAGAGCCTCCTCATTGCCACGAAAATCAGAAGTCAGCACCTCAATAATAGTCTCGGGGCTCAGGTGGCGAATTTGTTCAATCGTCTCAGCCACATGGCCTGCGGCGCCATCCTTGAGATCATCGCGAGTGACCATCGTGACCACTGTATGTTTTAGTTGCATACGGGCAACAGCCTCGGCCACCTTGAGAGGTTCCTCGGGGTCGAGGGGCTTTGGTTTAGCGGTACGCGTCGCACAGAAACCGCAGGCGCGGGTGCAGACTTCACCGCCAATCATGAAGGTAGCGGTACCATGGCTCCAGCATTCACCGCGGTTGGGGCAGAGAGCCTCTTCGCAGACGGTGGTGAGAGCGTTACCTTTGACGAGTTTTTTGATATCGTTGAAGGTAGAGCCCTTGGGTAGTTTGACCTTGAGCCAAGAGGGTTTTCGTTCTGGGAGGGAGCTCATGACGTGGGGGATGATAGCAGAAAGGGGAGGCTTTGGCAAGAGCGAAGCCAAAGAGCTCTTAGCGATGCCCTGCGCGACAGCGTTCAACGGATTCCCAAGGCCAATGGCCTTGGGCAGGGTCAAGGGACAGAGTCCCTTGCGGGTTTGGGCAGAGCCCAAGAAAAGACCGAAGCGCGTTAGCGCGAGGCGGCGACAGTGCCTTAAAAGAAAACATGCCCGCCTTGAATAGATTGCATGGTGAGCCTGCCCAGTAACACTGTCGCTCCTAACTGGACTCGCGCGAAGCGCGACACTTTCCTGCCGTCGCTAACGCGATAGCGTATGGTTAGCTTTATCTCCACGCGAAGCGTTCGCCACCGCAGAAAAGTGTCGCCCTGCGGGCGAAGGATTAAGGGGTGTCAGTCAGGATGCTGCTACCTTGCGGGGTGTTCTTCTCTGGCGTGAGAAATTTTCTTTAACCTGACTGACCGCCTCGCGCTGCGCGCTTCGGTTTTTCCTGCGGGCTCTGCCCGCGCCCGGCAGGACTCTGTCCTGCACCTGCCCAAGGCCAGTGGCCTTGGGAATCCGTTGAACGCAAGCGCAGGCACGCGCTTCTCTGTAGATCAAAAAAACTCTCCCACCTTGCAGCGGGAGAGTTTTTTTTCAATTGAGGTTTTTTCTATTGCACCTTCTCCTTAGGAGAGCGTGGTGATGTAGTAACCAGCTACAACAGCTGTACCAATCACACCCGCTACGTTGGGTCCCATGGCGTGCATGAGGAGGAAGTTGGTGCGGTCAGCTTCCTGTCCCACGTTGTGAGAGACACGCGCTGCCATTGGCACTGCCGATACACCCGCTGAACCAATGAGGGGGTTGATGGGGTTCTTCTTCCAACCTGGTACGAGGTTCATGAGCTGGGCGCAGATGAGACCTGCACATGTTGCTACGATGAAGGCTATCACACCCAGTACGATGATGAGTAGTGTTTCAAATTGAAGGAAACGATTACCCTGCATGGTCAGACCCACGGCGAGGCCGAGGAAGATGGTGGTGACGTTGAGCAACTCATTCTGAGCGCAGCTCACGAGACGATCTGTGACCTTGCTTTCGCGGATGAAGTTACCAAACATGAGCATACCGAGGAGGGGGGCTGCATCAGGGCAGATGAGGATGGTGACGATGGTCACGGTGAAGGCAAAGAATAGTTTTTCGCCTTTAGAGACCTGTCGCAGGCTCTTCATCTTAATCTTACGCTGTTTCTCCGTTGTCAGCAACTTCATAAAGGGCGGCTGAATTAGCGGTACGAGTGCCATGTAGGTGTAGGCCGCTACCGCGATTGCGCCGAGTAGTTCTGGTGCCATCTTGGAGGCGAGCAGAATGGAGGTTGGTCCATCCGCGCCACCGATGATGCCGATAGCGGAAGCTTGCTCACGTGTGAAGCCCAATGCCATTGCCGAAAGGAAGGTAAAGGCTACCCCACCCTGTGCTGCTGCTCCGAGAAGCAGGGCCTTGGGTGATGCAAGAAGGGGACCAAAGTCTGTCAACGCACCCACACCAAGGAAGATGATGGGGGGGAAGAGTTCCATCTTGATGCCCAATCCAATGGAGTCAAAGAGACCACCATGGAGGATGAGCGCGTATTCCTGTGCCTTTTGACCAGTGATGTCGAGCTTGCCTTTGATGATTTTACCTTCAGCGTCTTTTGCTGGGGTTGCTTCCATGGGGGTTGCCATGGCTGCTTCATACTTTGCCTTTTCCTCTGCGGAGAGGTTTTCAGGCGCAGCGGCATGCTCATGATGCAAGGGGATGAGCGTTGCCTTGGGGAAGCCTACGTCGGTCATGGTGCTCTTTTCGACTTTGTTGTCTTCTGTGACGGAGACGATTTCGCGTTGAGCTTGGGTGATGACCATGCCATTATCAGGGATATTGGCGATGAGGGCACCGAAGGCGATGGGTATCATGAGCAGGGGCTCAAATTGCTTCACCACTCCCATGAAGAGCATGGCGATGACAACAAGCCACATGACCATCATCTGCCAGGTAAGGGCGAATATGCCCATGCCTGAGACAAAGTCCATCAGTGAATTATATAATCCCATATGTTATGTCTAGATTATTGTATTTAAGTGTTAGCTCACGTGCTAGGCACGCGAGAGCCAGACGCTTCCGACGGATTAGGAGATGAAAGCGAGTGCTTGACCTTCTGTTACAGTGTCGCCAGGAGCAACGCTGAAGGAGCTAACTGTGCCATCAGCAGGTGCGTAGATGACGGTGTTCATCTTCATGGCTTCGAGCGTGAGGATGGCGTCATCTTTCTTTACTGCTGTGCCTACAGCGACGTCGAGAGAAACTACCTTGCCAGCGAGGGGGCTGGATACTGGTGTGCCAGTGCCAGCTGCGGCAGGAGCAGCTACAGGTGCAGGTGCAGCAACTGGTGCAGGTGCAGCTACAGGGGCAGATGCTACAGGAGCAGCAACGGGTGCAGGTGCAGGTGCAGCAGCGGGTGTGTTACCACCAATTGTTTCTACAGTTACGTCAAATGTTTGACCGGCGACAGTGATACGGAGTTGTTTCATATAATTTTTTCTATTCTATGGGTTAAATTTGTTTTTAAGATTTTTTGGGGAGGGGAGGGCATTAGCCCTTTTTGGGGAAATAGTGGGAGTTCATGATGGCTGTACGTCCGCTTTGGGCGTAGCTGCTATCAGTTGGCTTGATGTCGAGGACGCGTGTTTGGTCACCTAGGGTGACGCGCACTGCCGCTGCGATGGCTGCAACTACCTCTGGGGTGATGCTGCTACGTGCGGTGTTGTAGATACCAGCTGCGAGGGCAGCGATTTCTGCTGGCGTTGGCTCGGCAACAGTTGGGGTGGCGGCAGCTGCGGGAGCAGCTGTGCTAGCAGCCTTTTTGGCGGCCGCGGCATCTGCCACTGCTTTGGCAGCAGCGGCTTTTGCCTTGGCTGCCTCGTCCATTGCTACGGCAACTTTGCCGGAGACAGTGAGGATGAGGCTCAAAAAGACCAAGCAGCAGAACACCACACCCATCCCGGTTACTTGATAGTACACGTCGTCCATGGAAAGGGCGAGCGTGTTCTGTAAGGAAGTGAGTGTCATAATTCTATACTATAGTTACTATTAGAGAGGCATGTTGCCGTGCTTCTTCGCGGGGCGTACTTCGCGCTTGTTGAGTAGCGTGCGGAGTGCGATGGCGATGCGAGCGCGGGTTTCCTTGGGGTTGATGACCTCTGTAACCTGATTGGCAGCGGCTGCTGCGTAGGGGTTGTAGAATGCCTGTGTGTACTCGTCTAGCAGTTCTTGCTGGCGGGCAGCCTTGGCAGCGGGGTCTTCAATGGCGTTGAGTTCGCGTCCGTAGAGAACAGGGATAGCACCCTGTGCGCCCATGACGGCGATTTCTGCTGTGGGCCATGCCAACACAACGTCAGCACCGAGGTCCTTGTTGCACATGGCGATGTAAGCACCACCGTAGGCCTTGCGGAGAATCATGGTGATCTTAGGAACGGTTGCGGATGCGTAGGCGAAAATCATCTTAGCACCGTGGCGGATGATGCCGCCGCGTTCCTGTTGCTTGCCAGGAAGGAAGCCAGGTACGTCAACGAGGTTGACGATGGGGATGCTGAAGCAGTTACAGCAGCGGATGAAGCGTGCTGCCTTGTCCGATGCGTCGATGTCGAGGCAACCAGCCTTGACAGCGGGTTGGTTGGCGATGATGCCAACGACTACACCACAGATGCGAGCAAAGCCCACGACGACGTTCTTGGCGAAGTCAGCGTGTACTTCAAGGAAGCTTTCCTTGTCGCAGATTCTCTTGATGACTTTTTGAACGTCAAGAGGTGTGTTGTTGCTTTCGGGGATGATGTCGTTCATGCCCTCGTCATCAGCTGTGTCAAGAGGTGTGTCCAACTTGTGAGGAGGATTCTCCGTGTTGTTGCTGGGCAGGTAGGAGAGAAGTGCCTTGGCAATCTGGATGGCGTGCTCATCGCTGGATGCGACAAAGTGAGCGTTGCCAGAAACAGAGGCGTGAACGGCTGCGGAGCCAATCTCGTCCATGGTGCACTTTTCATAGGTGACTTGCTCAATTACCTTGGGACCTGTGATGTACATGCCTGCAGAACCACCCTGACGGATGATGATGAAGTCAGTGAGGGCAGGGGAGTATGCTGCACCACCTGCGCAGGGGCCAAGAATGAGGGAAATCTGAGGAACAACGCCCGAAGCGGCTACGTTGTTGTAGAATACTGTGGAGTAACCAGAGAGGGCTTCAACACCTTCTTGAAGGCGTGCGCCACCCGAATCGTTGATCTGGATGATGGGCATGCCGCCCTTGATGGCGTACTGCTGAGCATCAGCAATCTTCATCGCGTGCATGTAACCCAGAGAGCCACCCTGTGCGAGGAAGTCAGAGGAGGCGGCTGCTACGGGGCGACCGTCTACGAGACCAAAGCCGCAGACAACACCCTCACCGGGGATGTACTTCTTCTGCATGCCAAAGTTGCTGCAGTGGTGGCGTGTGTGCATGCCGATTTCTGTGAAAGAGTCGGAGTCAAAGAGGCAGGAGACGCGCTCGCGAGCCGTCCAGTCCCCCTTGGCGTGACGCTTGTCAATCTTCTCCTGACCACCTGAGAGGATAACCTTCTCGCGGCGGCTTTCGAGATCTTCGATTAATTTTGGATCTATAGCCATATTGTTTTATTCTGTTGTGTCAAAAGAGAAGACAGCAGCTATCGTCAAATAAAGCTGCTGTCGTCTAAAATTTTTTTAGTGCTCCACGTATTCTGTGAGAACGCCAAAGGTGGATTTGGGGTGAAGGAAAGCCACCTTTGTATCATGAGCACCAGGAACGGGTGTTTCATTGATGAGGGCGCAGCCTGCTTCTTTTGCCTGTGCGAGTTGGGCGATAACGTCGTCTGTCTTGAAGGCAATGTGGTGGATGAGACCGCGACCGCCATTCTTTTCAATAGCTTTAGCGATAGGGCTTTCGGGGCTTGTTGGTTCAAGCAACTCCACGTGGACACCCGCTACATCAAACATAGCGATGCGTACTTTTTGGGTGGGTACTTCCGAAACAACGGGCTCGCCGAGGCCGAGCGCATCGCGGTAGTGGGGGATGGTTTCATCAAGGCTGGTGACAGCGATGCCGATATGGTCAATTTGTTGAATCATATGTATTAGAATGTCGTTGAGGAGTCTTCGCGCGTATAGTTTAGAGCCGCGCTCACGCTGATTTTAGCAGGTTATGAATGCCATGGAAAGCATTTTTTTATGACAATTTAGCTATGGCTTGCAAAGCGTGCTAGCCACTGTTGGTAGATTTTTGGGCAGAGCTCGCTGGGGCGTATTTCTGCCTTTTCGCTCCAGAAGACAGCGGTGTGCAGGAGGGGCACATCATGCTGCTGGAGGTACTGGTCTATGGCTGCCTTGTGGGCGAGGACTTCTTCGCGCGTGGGGGCATGGACAACACCCATAATCTGTGCGCCACCAAAGACTTCTCCGCCGCTGCGCCAGTAGCAATGGGTCATGCAGACATGCTGACCACAGAGCGCGCCTGCGCGTTCTTCCATCCCCTCGGGGACAGTCCAGTGGAAGAGACCACTTGCGCCAGTGCCGCTATGCTTGCTGCGCTTGCCCTGATGGTCGAGAAAGCTGGCAAAGCGGCCGATGACTTTCTTTTCGTCCAGTTGCTGGGCGCAGTTGCAATATTCATCTAGGCTCATGCCCAGAGCGGCAGCGCGGGCTTCCCATGGCTCATGGCGTAGCTCATCTAGGCTGAGGCTTTCTTTGAGGCTGAGTAGGACATCCCATTCCCTTGCTGATAGCTGAGGCTGGGCGGGGCGTTGCATGATGGGGGGCTCGGGCTTGCGTTCTCCGACGCGCAGACCAGCGCGGCGCACATGCCCAACGGCTAGGGAAAACATGCCAACAACAGGTAGGAAGATGACATCATCTGCCCCCGTGTGCTTCATGATGATTTCTGCATGCTTCTGCATGCTACCCTGACCATGTGGTACTTTGAGGGTGGTCCAGAGGCGGTAGTTAGCACCCGGTCCCTCGGGATTGTCGCAGCTGCGGCGCACAACGTGACCTGTAAAGGGGTCATTGTCGCGCAGCCATGCGTAGGCTGCTTCTAGTTTGCTGTCCTCTATGCGCCAAGCGACCAGTGCGCCCTCTGCAAGGCTGGTGGAAAGGAGGGTCTGGCGTATGCGTCGCAGCAGACCTGCCTCTAGCATGGCATGCAGGCGGGCAATGACTTCCTCTTCTGCTAGACCAGTGCGTTCTGCAAGTTGAGTAAAGGGGTGGCGATGAAAGCCTGTGAGCTGGTCTTCCGCGATGCTGAGCAGTAGGCGGTTTTTCTCGTCTTCTAAGCTGGGATTCATTGGGGTTTAGCAGGGTTGACCCATCCACAGTAGGTAAAGAGGCTGGCGCCGAACTTTTCCTTGGCAGCTGCGGCGATGGCTTCTGCCTGTTCTATGCTTTCAGTGAGGGCGTAGAGCGTCGAGCCAGAGCCACTCATGAGGGCGGCGCGTGTGCCTGTCTGCTGCAAGAGCCAGTTTTTCATTAATCCGAGGATGGGGAACTTTTCAAAGGCGGGACGCTCTAGGTCATTAAAGAGCTTGATGCCATCCACTACCTGTGTCTTGTAGTTAAAACCTGCTAGCTTTTTGGAGCTGGCAAAATGCTGGTAGACTAGGGGGGTGGATACAGCAAAATCGGGCTTGATGAGGACGATGGGTGATGTCCACGTGGCGAGCTCTGGGCAGGGGGTGACGATTTCTCCTCTGCCAGTACAGCGGCTGGGGACGGGGTTCAAGAAGAAGTTGGTATCACTGCCTAGCTGGGCGGCCATGCTGCCTAGGGTATCACTGTCGTATTCTGTGTAAAGCAAATCATTAACGCTGAGAAGCGTCGTGATAGCATTGCTGCTGCCCCCGCCCAAGCCTGCGCCGTGGGGGATGTTTTTGGTGAGGGTGATGCGTTGCTTTGCCTTGCGACCGTAGGAGGCTTCAAAGACGCGTATCGCCTTCATGATGAGATTGCTTTCATCAGTGGGTATACTGGGGTCGTCACAGAGAATGGTTGTGGTGCGAGAATGGTGAAAGTGCAGATTATCTGCCAGATCCAGACTCGCCATGAGGGTGTCAATGGCATGGTAGCCATCCTCCCCCTTGCCAAGAATGCGAAGAGAGAGATTGATTTTTGCAGGGGAACTGACGTTGCTCATAATAGAGAGTGTACACCAATGACTATGCCTAGTCAAGAGCGTTTGAAGCGGATGAGTTGCGTGACAATCAGTAGACCAAACACGATGAGGGGGATGGCTATCATCTTGTTGGTTGTCAGTATCTCCAGTCCCCATGCGAGGCTGAGGATGAGTGCGGTTATGGGCTGCACGTAGTTGTAGCAGACCGCAACGGAGGGTTGAAGGATTTTTTGCGCTATGGTGATGAGCAAGTAGGGGACAAATGTCGTTCCTAATATGATAAAGATGGTGTAGAACCAGTTGGTGCTGGTCATCTCATGCCATGGGAAGCGAACCAAATCCGCGCCGACAAAGGGCAGGGAGAGTATGGTGGAAATACTAAACAGCCATGCCAGCAGAACAAAGGGATGGTAGTGTCGCAGCAGGCGCAGGAAGAAGACAAAGTAGCAGGCCAGTATCACTTGCGCAAAAAGGCAGAGCATGTCGCCCAAGATGCTGCTCTGACCATCCTCTGGGTTGGATTGCCCCAAGACGAGGGTGAGCACGCCAGCCGTGGCTATGCCTATGCCGAGGGCGCGCGACCAGTCCATTTTTTGCTTCAAAAAGATGACGCTCAGGATGAGGACAAACATGGGAGGCAGCGTTGTGACGATGCCCGCATGGGAGGGAAGAGTGAGCCCAACACCATATGTATAGCTGTACATATTGAGAGCCATGCCAAAGAGCGACATGAGGACTAGGGGAAAAAAATCCCCTTTTTCCATGCGCTGTTTGGGGAGAAAGGGTAGCATGATGAGCAAGCAGATAGCACAGCCAATCATGCGCAGTGTGGCAAGGCTGATTGTGTCCATGGGGCTGTTTGCCAAGAGAACCTTGGCAAAGGGGCTCATGAGACCAAATCCCGCCATGGCGAGAAAGGCGCAGAGATGACCCGCTGCTTGATGCTTAGAAGGGGAGGAGGACATGACGGATTGAGGGAAAGGGGGTAGTTGGGGGGGGAATTAAACCTGCGCGCAGCGTTGGCGCAGGACATGGTCACAGAGGACGAGGGCGGCCATGGCCTCGACAATGGGGACAGCACGGGGTAGGACACAGGCATCATGGCGGCCCTTGCCCTTGATGAGGACATCTTCGTGCTGATCGTTGACGCTCTCTTGCTCAAACATGACTGTGGCGGTGGGCTTGAAGGCGAGGCGCATGAAAATGTCCTCTCCGTTGGATATGCCACCCTGTATGCCTCCGCTGTTATTGCTGCGGGTGCGGACGCGACCGCTCTTCATGAAGTAGGGGTCATTGTGCTCGCTACCGCGTAGCATGGCTGCGGAAAATCCGCTGCCCAACTCAAAGCCCTTGCAGGCGGGGATGCTCATCATCGCGTGGGCAAGAGTTGCCTCCAACTTGTCAAAAACGGGATCGCCCAAGCCAACTGGGGCGTAGCGTATGTTGCAGCTGATAATGCCACCGACAGAGTCGCCCGCATCGCGAGCGGTCTCAATGGCGCGTATCATGCGCTGCGCGCTTTCTTCATCACCTGTGCGTACAATGTTAGATTCTACGGCTTCGTGTGTGATGCTGCGTGGGCACAGGGAGCACTGCTCTGTGTGGACACGTGCTACCCATGCGAGGATGTCCATCTTGGGGTAGAGAAGGCGCAAAACTTCTTTAGCGACAGCACCAGCGGCGACACGTGCTATGGTTTCGCGTGCACTGGCACGACCTCCACCCGCCCAAGCGCGGCGACCGTACTTGGCGTCATAGCAGTAATCGGCATGAGAGGGGCGGTAGGTATGCTGCATCTCGTTATAGGCCTTGGACTGCTGGTCCTTGTTGCGGACGAGGAGGGCAATGGGCGTACCCAGCGTGTAGCCATCGAGGACACCGCTGATGATTTCCACGGCATCTGCTTCATTGCGTGGGGTGACAATACTGCTTTGACCAGGGCGGCGGCGGTCTAGCTCTACTTGTATCATTTCTTCGCTGATGGGAACCCCTGCTGGACAACCATCTATGACGACACCTACGCCCTTTCCATGGGACTCTCCCCATGTGCTAATTTTAAAAATAGTGCCGAAGCTACTTGACATGCGCAGAGTATATCGCAAGAGTTGATGAGATGCAACACATG
>CAYJON010000036.1:0-17728 GCA_964371795.1 uncultured Akkermansia sp.
GCAGGGCTCTGCCCTGCACCCGCCCAAGGCCGGCGGCCTTGAGAATCCATTGAACGCAAGCGCAGGGCGGAAGTGCTCGTATTGCTTGCTATCTCAGCAGAACATGCACTTGACCACCCCTCGCATTGATGCTATCTTAGTAGGATGAAAACAAGCCTCCTCACCCTTTGTTTTACCGTTCTTACAAGCAGCCTACTCCTAGCCAATCCGCATCATGATATTGTGGAGCAGATGGAACAAGAAAAACGCAATTTTGAAAAGAACGACCCCCGTGGCGCGCAGCTCAACTACTGGGAAGCCTTTAGCCCAGAGCTGCAAAAAAAGCTTGATACCCTCACCGACGAGAACATACTGACTCTCATTGCCTCCGTAGAAGGGCAGCAGGAGATGCAGGACTTCTTGCGCTACATCCTGCTGCAAAACCTCAATGAAAAAGAGGCCATTATCAAGGGCGTGGGTCTACTCGAGCGCGTGCAGCTAGTGGGGATATACCCCAAGACACTGGCACACTTCTTTTATGAAAAGGGAATAGGCATAGCAGACCTCAAACGCATGCAAGCAAACGTGACAAATAGCCACCAGAAAGCGGCGAATCTGGGTCACATCATCCAGCTATACCAACAGGGATGGAAAGAGAACGGCAAAGAGATCATCCCCCAGCATCCTGAGACAGATATACGCCCCTCCAAGGGCACAGTGCCAGTGGGTTGGAAGAGCTATGAGATCAAGAACACGGCATTTCCTGTGAAAATCTCCCTGCCTGCGGGATATGTAGAAGAAGCGCAGGCGGGAATCTCTTTAGGACTACCCAAAGTGGGAGAAGGGGCTATACGAGAAGAGCTGCTGCATTGCCTTAGGCTCTATAATGGGGAGCAGAGTCTAGAGCTAACCCTCTTTAACTGGGGCTACGTGCCAGAAAGCATAAAAAAAATTGGTGTCAGCGAAGTGAGAGACGAGTTGTTGCTCAACCTAGGCAGGGTGGGAACGCTGATGTCTGTGCAGAAAACGCCGCGCTATGATCGTTACATCATGGAGACGGAATCGGGGGTGCTGGTGGTTTACATGTCTAAGGAGCCGGAGTTTAATAGTCCGCATGCGCAGCAAGCGCTTTATTTTAAGTGGAAGAAGGGCACGGGAATCAAGGAGCATGAGGGGGTGATTAATGGTATTATTGAGCACTTTGTGCCTCAGTATGACCTGTGGGAAAAGTAAGCAAGCGGTCTTCCTGCGCTTCGCGTTTGACAGATTCCCAAGAGTGCGCTCTTGGGCGGGTGCAGGGCAGAGCCCTGCCGGGCGCGGGCAGAGCCCGCAGGAAGAACCGAAGCGCGTCAGCGCGAGGCAGTCAGTCAGGTTAATAGAATTTCATACACGCCCGAGAGGAACACCCTGCACGGTAGCAGCAGCCTGACTGACACCCCTTAATCCCTCGCGCGATAGCGCGACTCTTTTCTGCGGTGGCTAACGCCTTGCGTGAAGATAGAGCTGCCCACACGCTCCGCGTTAGCGACGGCAGAGAAGCGTCGCGCTTCGCGCGATTCTAGATAGGGGCGACAGTGTTATAGGGCAGGCTCACCATGCAACATGTGCATGGCGGGCATTTTTTCTTTTAAGGCACTGTCGCCACCTCGCGCTAACGCGCTTCGGTTTTCCTCGGGCTCTGCCCGCGCCCGCAAGGGACTCTGTCCCTTGACCCTGCCCAAGGCCAGTGGCCTTGGGAATCCGTTGAACGCAAAGCGCAGGGCGGCGGTTTTAATCAAAGGGGAAGTGTGTAGCCCCCTTCAACTTATCTCCAGATAGTCCCGTACGACGCTTCATGAATTCATCATGCACACGCACCTTCTTCATCTCCGCCTCCGTCTCCGATTCATGCCAGTGTCGCTCTGAATGATTCGAATAACGATTGTAGATAATATAATAGAATACTGGCGCTATCGCTAAGAAGAAGTATTTCCAATCATCACTAGCCAAAAGAATAGGGATAATCGATAAAGCAAAGATAATCATGGTCACAAAAATCAGACGCAGGTAGTTAATAGGCACGCTGCCCATGGTCTCTCCTGTACGCGCGTTAACCGCCGTATAGAATAACTTACCCTTAGCCTCTTTCTGATAACTATACAACCATACGGGTAATGCTGCTGCTAGCCATTGCTCGCCCCTCACCTGCTGGTCGTATCCATCCCACTTGACACCACGATTGTACTGCGCAATGGTGGCTCTCGCCTGCTCACAACCGATGTCGATGACTTGCTTGTGTACATGGTCTCTCAGGGCGGTGATGTTCATATCACGCTTTTCAGAGTGGTAGCCCTTCATGTAGTTGGCATTCCACTTTAACACGTTTTCCGTGTCAAAGGGCATGATGGCGTTGATGACGTTCTTGGTGTTAGAACGGCACTGATGGTTGATTTTGTCTTCGCTGGACTCTACAGTGAGGTCGTTGACATTGAGGTCAAATTCTCGCTGTATTCTATAAGCATCTGCATCATAGCGAGTGGATTCTGACTTACCTACCTTCACCTTGTACTTGCGGACGAGGATTTCACCCTCACCCTCCAAGATGATATGCGTGTTGACGTCAACTATCATGTAGGGCAAATAAACACCAAAGATGTTTTCCGTGGTGAATTCTGCCTTGAAGCGTTTATTAGCAAAGAACCAGCGGCTCTTAATAAACTCATGCACCAACGATTCTGCCTTTTCCTTGGTCAGGGAGAAGGGTAGTACCACGTCGGGTACGGCGCCATTGGGTACAGCATGATTGAGCGATAGTGTGTTACGACACCAGTGACAACGTGCTTGGGGGGATTCCTCTGTGCTGATGACTACCTCGGCCGCGCAGCTTTGGCACTTTAAGGTGATGACATCAGAGCTATCCGCCGCAATGTTTTGCGCGCCAGATCCTATGTGGATGCCCAGTAGCTGGTCTAGATCTTCTATGATGCCCGAAGCCGCCACGGGGTCAAACTCGCAACGGCAAAAGTTGCAGCGCAGCTTGTCTGTCCCTTTTTTATGGGAGATGTCAGATGCTCCACAGCTAGGACACTTGTTCTGCCCATGTGAGGCATCACCGTGCATGTCGATGATACACGCATCCTCTGGCTCTGGGGGTAGCTCCATCGCATCCTGCGGGATGGGAGGCAATCCCGCCGCCTCTAAATTGGAGGCGAGATTGCTTTCTTGTTCTTGTTCCGTACTCATGGTATGAGGGGGAAGTTTCTTACCTTCGTCTTAGATACCGAGTAGCTTGGACTTGGCTGCGTCAAAATCCTCTTGGGTGATGACTCCTGCATCCAGTAGTCCCTTGAGCTGGGTGAGCTTTGCGTAGGGGTCTTCTGCTGGGGGTGCTGGGGTTGGGGCTGCCTGTTGGGAGGGCATTTGCTGCTGCTGGGGTACTTGCTGCTGCAATCCACCCATAGCACCGCCTACGGCACCCATGCCCATGCCCATGAAGCCCATGCCCAGTGCACCGCCTCCATTGGGGTTTTCACCCGCTGCTTGGAAGCCACGTGCCACGGACTGCTGCATGAAGGAATTGCCACGTGCTCCAGAGAGCGCGTCGGCCTTCTTCACATCGCTGAGCAGAGCCTTGGTATCTGCGTCGTACTCAATGGCTGCGAGAGCCACCTTCACAATTTCCAGACCGCGGTCAGACTTCCAGCGATAGCCCTCTTCTACAGCACCCGAGAGACTCTGTGCAAAGCCAATGGGGTCGCTCTGTATCTTCGTGATGCGATTACCACGGCTGGGGTCATTGCAGTAGCCAGAGAAGGCAGCTGCCAGACAGCCCACTACCTCAGTAAAGAGCTGCTCACCAGCTGGATTGTCCATATCAGCAAAGTCAAAGACCCTGCCGCTGGAAAGAATGTCAGAAGGCACAAATTGCTTGATAAAAAGAATAGGATCAACAATCTTCAGCGAGTACATACCGCGGGTCAACGCACCCACCTGAGCATTGAGGTAGGCATCATCCCAGTAGATTTCGGATTGGGTGCCAAAGCGGTTGCCGGGTATTTCCTTTTGGTTGACATAGAAAACCTGATGACTGGCACCGGGTTGACCACCAAACTTGAAACGCTCCCAAGTCTGCTTGATAAGTGGGGCAATGATACCATCGCCTGCAAAAATAGATTGGCTGTTGACATCATCACTTTGGTAGATGAAGCCACCCGGTTCATTAATGAGACCCGTGATAGCACCATCCTGCATCATGACAAGAGCTGTGCCCTCGGGGACGAGAATCTTGCTACCATTGCTGATGATGTGAGTAGAGCCCTTGGTGTTTTCACCGCGACCAGCGTTTTGTCCAACGGGGACAGCGGGAAAGAGACCAGCCGTAGCGGGTACGCCTGTTTGTGGTTGTAAAAAGTCCTTCCACTGGTCGGCAAATGTGCCACCCAGTGCGCCTGTAAATGCTTTGATAAATCCCATAATCGTATTATTCAGTTAGAGTGATTAAATAGTAATACCATCATAGTACCCTATTTCACTTTGTCAAGTAGGAATTGTATAGCGTAGCAAATTACAAGCTGTGTATTACGTGCTTCTCGCAGGGGTGGACTACTAATCCAGTGAGGGGGTGTACTCTCCCTCGGGGACAGCGATGATTTCGTCTGTGGCCTGCTCGGAGACTACTGCTTCAATCTCTGCCTCTGCTACGATGCCATGCGCCGTGCAGAGGGGCAAGAGCTCTTCGCTGCTCTTGAGGTTTTCATTGTACGCGGTATGCTCCAACTCGCAACCCTCATGTGCCAGATGTCCACTGACGCGGCAGAGTCGCTGTGTTACCTGTGTCTGACTCTGCGCGACTTGGTAGCGTATTTCCTTTGCTGGGTAGTGCAACGCGCTGGCTGCCTTCATTGTCTCCACCCATATGGGGAGGGCAAGGACAGAGCCGTAGCCCTTTTCCATGATGGTTTTTTGCCTATCAAAGCCCACCCAGACAACGGCCGTGAGGTCAGAGCTAAAGCCGCAGAACCACGCGTTGCGGTAGGCGTTGGTGGTGCCTGTCTTGCCCCCACTGGGTGCGGTGTAGCCTAGGCGCTTTGTTGCAGCAGCTGTGCCACCCACGTCGGTGATTTGCTGCATGACGCGGCAGGTGGCTTCGTTGGCTTTTTGGGCAAAGACGCGTGTCTGGCTTGGCTCTCTTTGCCAGAGAACACGGCCTGTTTTATCCGTGATAGATTCAATGATATAGGGGCTGGGGCGCACGCCTCCATTGGGGAAGCAGCTGTAGCTGCTGGCGACCTCTAGGGGGCTGGCTTCCCACGTGCCTAGGTAGATGGTGGGTCCCATGTAGCTGTTGGCTGTCTGGCGAAAGCCTGCCAAGGTGGCGTTGTGGATGATTTTTTTGAGCCCCACGCGCATGCCCACGCGCACGGACATGGTGTTACGGCTCTTGAGCAGACCCCATCCGGCGCTTTTCATGCCCAGATAGCGTCCATCGGCATTTTGAGGACTCCAGCTAGCAGCTCCCTTGACCTCTCCTCTGGCAATGCGGTTATCGGAGATGAGGCTATCGGGGCTGCCGCCCTGCTCAAAGTAGCTGGCGTAGACAAGGGGCTTGAAGAGAGAGCCCACCTGACGGCGGCTCTGCGTGGCGCGGTTAAAGGGAGATTCCTTGCTGTCGCGTCCCCCTACGATGGCAAGGATAGCTCCTGTTCCATGGTGGATGATGACAGTGGCGGCTTGGAGATAGCTGGGGGAGGGCAGCTTTGCTTCATCATGTCCCTCGGCTAGGAGCTTGGCTATTTTTTGCTGGTAGGCGGCGCGGGTTTCATGGGGATAGCCTTGGCGGCTTTCTATCTCCTCGCTCAAAAAGCGGTTCATAGCCTCTAGGGAGGCATTTTGCAAGTTCAAGTCTAGGCTGGTACGCACAACAAGTCCGCCAGAGTACAGTGCCTCATCTCTCATGTTGAGCTGCGTGCCTTCTAGGCTGGCGAGGATGGTGTCGAGCTCTGCACGTATGGTGTCCAGCGCGTAGTTGGAGTCAGCTGGACGTTCTGGCCAGCGGGGGATGACGCTTTCTGCTATGGCGGCTTGGTGGGCTTGCTGGGTGATTTTCCCAAAGCGCAGCATGAGGTCTAGCACCTTGTCACGCTGGATGATGGCTGCCTCCAGATTGCGGTGGGGGGAAAACTCATTGGGGTTGCAGACAATGCCTGCGAGGAGGGCGGCCTCTCCTAGGGTGAGCTCTGAGGGTTGCTTGGCAAAGTAGCCGTAGGCGGCCTGCTTGAGCCCCAAGAAGGTATGCCCCCAAAAGATTCGATTAACATAGCAGGTGAGGATGGTTTCCTTGTCGTAGGTGCTTTCTATGCGGCGGGCGAGAAAGACCTCGGTGAGTTTGGCATCCAGATTGCGCTCGTAGTGCTGGAAGGTGTTTTTTGCCAGCTGCATGGTGAGGGTGGATGCACCCTGTGTGGCGCGACCGTGCTTGAATACTTGGAGGACAGCGCGTCCCACACCCTTGTAGTCTATGCCAAAGTGGGTGAAAAAGCTTCTGTCCTCTTGGATGATGAGGGCATCAATGAAGTACTGGGGGACCTCCTCGCGCAGATTTTTGATACGCAGGCGGTTTTCGCCATGCAGTCGTCCTATCTCCGCACCGTGTCTGTCTAGCACCATGGTGCGCTCTGGCATGCGCAGCACCTGTGCCACATCGGCTCGGGATGCCTTGACAAAGTAGATACCCGCCACAATGAGCCCAAAGAGGAGCAGGACAAAGCTCAGGCTCAGAAAAATCTTGATGGGAATGAAGATGATGACAGGCAGCTTTCGCAGCGTGAAGAGAATGGCATTGCAGGGCAGCCAAAAGAGTCGCCAGAGCGCGCCCAGCTTGCTAGTACCCTTGCTGGGTGGGCGCATGAACTCCTGCCATGGCGGCACGTCGCTGGGCAGGTACTTGCTCGCGCGGCGTGGGCGAACACGGTAGGTGCGAGTCTGGCGGGCTTCTTTGGGCATTACAGCGTGGCTAATCCTTCTCTAATACCCTTGTCCAGTGCGTCAAAGGCGAAGTCTATCTCCTCCTTGCTGATGCACAGTGGGGGCATGAGCACGATGGTATCCTGCGTCACGGAGCGGGTGAGCAGCCCATGCGGGCGCATGGCAACACAGGCCTTTTCACCTGCGCGTTCTATTTGCTTGTAAGGGCTGCCATCAGCGCGGACGATGTCTATGCCCAGCACCATGCCTATGTGGTGTATGGCAGCGACGTGGGGGTTGTTCTCTTGTAATTCTTGGGCGCGCTGCGCGAGATGTGCGATTTTTTCAGGCAATTGCTCTAGCACGCGCTCTTCTTCAAAAATATCGAGATTGGCCATGGCGAGGGCGCAGCCCAGCGGGTGCGCTGTAAAGCTATGCCCGTAGTAAAAGCTCTTGTTCTGGTCGTAGGGTGCTAAAAATCTGTTGTAGACCTCCTCCGTTGTCAGGCAGGCAGCAAGGGGGCTGTAGCCACCTGTGAGCCCCTTGGCACAGCAGAGAAAGTCAGGCGTAACGCCCTCTTGCAGGCTGGCAAACATGCTACCTGTGCGCCCAAAGCCTGTCATGACCTCATCGCAGATGAGGTAGATACCGCGCTGGGTGCAAAAGTCGCGCAGCTCGCGCAGCATGCCCTTTGGCCAGATATTGATGCGGTTCACCCCTTGGACAAGGGGCTCAATGACGATGGCGCAGATGCTGGCGCAGTCTTCCTCGGAGAGGGCGTAGAGCTGCTCCATGCTCTGCACATGGGTGACATCCATGCCGTAGCCCTTGAACTTGTCAAAAAAGCTACCCACACCACCCAGAGAGGCCGCCCCCATGGTGTCGCCATGGTAGCAGTTGGCAAAGGCATAAAAGCGGCGGCGTTCTTCCCTGCCTTCGCTTTGAACGCAGCTTTGGAAGGCCATCTTCATGGCAGTTTCCACGGCTGTAGAGCCATCATCAGAGTAAAAGACGCGGGAGAGTGTCCCCTCGGGGAAGAGGGCGCAGAGTCGCGCAGCCAGCTCACTAGCCAGCCCATGGGAAAAGCCCAGATAGCTGCTGTGGCAGATTTTATCCGCTTGGCTCTTGAGGGCGGAGATCAGCCTCGGGTGGCTGTGTCCATGTATATTCACCCAGATGGAGCTATTGCCATCCAGATAGCGGCGACCTAGGGAGTCAGTGAGCCAGACACCCTCACCGCTCTCAATGAAAAGCATCTCGCTTTCCTGCCCCCAAAGGCTTTGAGGTGTGAAGGGATGCCAGCAATGGCTTAGGTCTTGTTCTCTCCAGCGTGCGGTCTTTTCTTTGCTCATGGTATTATTCTTCTTCCATTTCTTCGTCCGTGGGCTCACGGGGGACAAACTTGGTGAACTCCCCGTGGAATGTCAGGTGGATTGTGCCCACAGAGCCGTTACGGTTCTTTGCGAGGACGAGGTTGGCCTTGTTGCCAGCGCGTTCTTTTTCCTCATCCGTTTGGGCATAGTAGCCAGGGCGGTAGAGCAGACCAATCATGTCGGCATCCTGCTCGATAGCACCCGATTCACGCAGGTCACTCATTTGGGGTGTGCCCCTGTTGGCGCCTATGCGGTTTTCGGGACCACGGTTGAGCTGTGCTAGCACAACAATGGGGAGACCCAGCTCCTTGGCAAGGCTCTTGAGACCACCAGAGATTTCTGCAATTTCACGCTCACGGCTGCCGAGAGCCTGCTTTGTGTGAGAGCGCATGAGCTGCAGGTAGTCAATCCCAATGAGGGCGAGGTCTGGATGCTTTTGCATGACGCGGCGCGCCTTGGCACGCAGGGCAGAGATGGAGATACCCGGTGTGTCATCAATCACCAGCTGACTGTCTATTAGCTCCTTCATTGCGGCGTTAAAGGCCTTCATCTCATTGACGCTCAGAGAACGTGTGAGGGATAATTGAGAGCGACTAACATGACCGCGGGTAAAAATCAGACGCTCCACCAGCTGGACGCTGGGCATTTCGCAAGAGAACATGAGCACGGGCTTCTTCAAATCAAGGGCAACATGCTCTATGATATTGAGTAGGTAGGAGGTCTTGCCCATGGAAGGACGCGCGGCAATGACGAAGAGTTCCCCCGATTTGAGGCCATTGATTTTGGAATCCAGCTGCGGAAAGCCACTGGAAAGGCCGAGGTAGCCATCCCTCTGGCTGAGCATGCGTTCCACATTGGCCATGGCTTCGCGTATATCCGCGCGCATGCTCCACTCCTCCGCCTTGGCGGCACTTTGGCGTATTTTGAGCACCTGTTGCTCTGCCTCATCCAGTAGTTGGTCTACCTCTGCCTCACTCGTGTAGGCTGCGCTGGCAGAATGATTGCTGGTATGGATGATGGAGCGGCGAATGTATTTTTCCTTCAGCGTCTCAAAATGGGAATCAAAGAGAGCTGTCGATGTCGCAAAGGTGAACACATCCGTGAGACCCGCATGACCACCCACTGCCTCCAGCCTATTGCTGTCGGCTAGTTCTTGCGTGATGGAGGTGGGGTCAATGGGCACGCCCTTTTCATAGCGAGCGCGGAAAATCTCCCAAAGAATACGGTGGGCGGGGATGTAAAAATAATCCTCATTCATCCCGCCCGAGATGGCTTGGGAGATGGTACCCATGGTATCAATGGTCATCATGGAGAGTAGGCTCTTTTCTATGCCCGGTGCTTGGGGCATAAGAAGGGCGGTACCGGTTTCGGATGACTTACTTTCTTTGAGATTGGGAGAGATGGTTTCCATGATGTTTAATAGGCGGGGTTGGCTAATCTAGCATAAGGAAAGTGAAAAAGCGAGAGGAAAATATCTGTGTCGGAATATCAGACGTAACTATGTAGAGACTCAATATTTGGCAGTAGATTGACAACAAGAAAGCAAATCAGCAGAGCCGCAAAGGCAATGAGCATGAGCACACGCCGCCAATGCGGGTAGCTTCTCTCCAAATGGAAGAGCATAATATAGAGCACCCATGTTATCAGTGCCCAGACCTCCTTCATATCCCAAGCCCAGTAGCCACCCCAAGCCGCGTCCGCCCATATAGCCCCGCTCCATAGCCCAAAAGTCATCATGGGGAAGGCCAGCTTTACCACAAAGACAGCCGCGTCAATGTGCTCTTTTGGCTCTTTGAGAAAGTAAGAGCGAATCACCATCAGCGTTGCCACCGTCATCAGTCCGTAAGAGATGATATAACTCGTCACATGAGGCGCAAACCATGGCGACTGCAAGGCGGGCATCTGCCGCCAGCTCGCCTGCATGGGCATGCAGAGGCTGCCTATGAGGGCAATGACAGCTGCCGCCGCAAAGTAGGCAATATAGTCCTGCTGCGACCTGCGGCGCAAGAGGTAGTAACAGGGACTCAGCAGCACAGGAAAGAGGCAGAGCACCTGCCGCATATTACCCAGTGGGATGGCCTCCGCTGCCACAGCATTAGCTGCCAGTAGAGCCAAGGATAGCAACCACGCCAGCCAATGCAGCCGCGTACACAATGCCTGCTTGCCCTGCCAAAAACTCAAGCCCCACAGCAGGGCATAGAGCAGCAGCGAGGCACTAGCAAGACTAATCAAAATCACCGTCATGCGTCCTCTCCTTTCTTTCTCTTGGGCAGGTAGGCCCAAAGGGCTATACTAATCATCAGAGCCACCATGCCACCTATGGCCCAGTAGCGACCAGGTGCATGACGTGCCTGCAAGAGCACATAATACTTATCCCCACTAGAGGCCTTGGCGTGGTTGATGAGCGACAATTGCCAGCCATTGAAAAGGAGGGGCTTGTTCACCTGAATGTTATGCTGCTCTACCGCGCCATCCTTGTCAATAATCTCGCAGACGGCAGAGTAATTCTTCACCGTATTGACATCTTGGAGAATCATGCGCAGGGGCTCTCCCTCAATGTAGTGGTAGCCCTGCTGCGTCTCGGCAAAGCTTTTAAAGTTACCGATATCCCATTGCTCTTCGCCATGAAAAACGCTTTCCCCCTTGCGCTGCAACTCTGCAAGGGGTTCCCATCTATCCCCGCGCCTCTCATAGAGGCGGTAAGGTGCGTTATCGTAGTAATCAATATCAAAGTCGAGCAGGCTGACGCTAAAGCCCAGTGGTAGCGTTTTTTGTCCTTCCTCTAGGCTGATTTCGGAGTGCTTTTTCCCATCCTCCGAGAGGATGAGCTGCGCTGTTCTCTCACTGGCAAAGTCCAGATAGACCCCAAAGGCAATCACTGGCAGGCAAAAGTGTACCAGCGCGAGAGCCCAGTGCCCAGCCAAGAGTCGCAAGCCCGCCACCAAGGACAGGAAAGCCACCACCACACCCAATATCAGCATGACCCCACTTTGATACACCTCTGGCACGCCCAAATAGGGAAGCCCCCCTGTCATCAACAGAAGGGCAGCTGCACCAAGCAGCATCTGACTCCAGAGCAAAGTGGCTTTCATATTATCATCAACAGGGACAGCAAAGTCTAGCAAAACAGAGCACAAAAAGCAAGTGCGATTAGCTACCTCTATCTGCCATGAAAGTCATTTTCTATACTCAAGGCTAAGAGATTAAAAGCACGTGATCCATCGCAGCGCAGGCAGAAGCCCTGACCCACACCCGGTTGGGGTATTTGGCTGACTCTGACATCGCCTGTGTAGGGGTAGTGCCTTTCATCACTGTCGCCCTCGTAGTCTTCCCAATGGCTTACATGTGTGCTCTTGTATTGGAAATTGGGGTCGCTATCGAGGAGGCGCAATTTGATACGTGCTTGCTGACTGACTGTGTTAAAGCTGGCATTCTGCTCCACGGGGAGGGTGGCTAGCTCTGAAAGCACAGGGCGTCCCAGCACGCAGTTGCCAGAGCTAGGGATACTCGGAATACTTTGATCGGTGGAGTAGATGATGATATTCTTTGCCAAGAGTTCTAGGCTCTCCTCGTCATAGACATTCACACACTGCCCCACAAAGCTTTCATCCAAGTCCAGTCCGCTACCCTTTACCGCACAGCTGGTGTAAAAATCAATAGGCGGTGCTTCCTCCGAGATGCACTCCAAGAAGAATTGTCCATTTCTTTTTAAAATAAGCCAAATGTCATCGCTTTGGTGGCTTTTGCTTGCCACGGCGGCGATGCTGATGAGGGCAGCTTCCTGAAAGCTCACCCGCTGCCATGCTAGCACCTGCTGGCTGGCGTTGGTGGTTAGCACCGCGAGTTCTCCCTTGTTCATCATCACCCAGACGCGCATATTGCTACCGCGCTGGACAACCCATTCCTTGATCCCCGAGGAAAAGAGATGCTCTGCCAGCAGGCTGGTATCCGTCGAGGTATAGCCGTCTGACTCAAACTTGTAAGAAAGCTCTCGCAGCCGCTTTCCACCACGCTGAACAAAGAATACTGCATTTTCCACCCCATGCGCGGGCTTGTCAAGGCTGCCCACGGCAGATTGCTTGAGAAAGGAAACATTGCTTGTGGAAAGCCCCGCTCCATCACTGCTAGTGAGCAACCATTCTCCCTCCGTTGTGCCCAATAGCAGGCTTTTTTCTGTGCTCATCCAGCAAAAGCGGCTTTGAGAGTCCGTCGCCAGTGTGATAAGCATCCCATCGCTGGGATCTGATCCCAGTCGGAAATGCGTGAAGTCATCCACCGCGCTCGCCCAGAGACTGGTTGGTTGACTGGCTGAGCCCCCGTACCACAATCGCCCCTGATGCAGACCAGAAAAACTGGGATAACCATTAACATGACCTATGCTAGAAAACCCCCAATCCTCAGAGATAAAATAATAGGGCATCTCAATCAGGTAGTTATTCTGCTTTACCTTAAAACTATGAGCATCATCATAGGCTATAACATCAAACTCCATGGGGTATTGGCTACGAGAAAGCTGGAGATACAGGGGGCTTTCCACCGTATTTGCCTTTGCCTTGTGCAGCACCAACATCATCGTGCAGGGCACGGCCTCATGTCCCGCAAAGGCCCAGTTCTGTCGCTCCTGATGGGCATTTTGATAAAAAGAATGCACCACATGCCAGCTCCAATTTAAGTAATTGGGAGTGCCATCCGCATTCATACTCGTGTCGTAACTGCGCAGCAATTCCCAATGCCCATCCCAAGTGCCAGAAGTCTTTAATGTCCAGTCGCCCTGCACAAAAATGGGATTGCCCGAGGCAGGTA
Organism: uncultured Akkermansia sp.; assembly: GCA_964371795.1. GTDB lineage: Bacteria > Verrucomicrobiota > Verrucomicrobiia > Verrucomicrobiales > Akkermansiaceae > Akkermansia. The sequence continues at coordinate 13,098 of CAYJON010000036.1, forward strand.
ACCATGCCACACCGGGCGAAAAATACTCTGGATAATCATCGGGGGAATCATATCCCTCCTTGTAATCAAAAGAAGACCAATAGCGTTTCACGGTATAGAATTTTCTGAAACCAGAGCTGGCCTCTGTTTGCCAGATGCAAGTGCCAGGGTTTAGGATGCTCGCGGTGCTGATATCAGGCACGCTCTGCGCCTTGGTATCAAAGCTTTCGCTGAGAAAATACTCACGAGCAGGTGCCTCATAATTGATGATGATTTTGTCATTACCCACAATATTCTCATCTATGACAAAGTTGTAATTTCTGTATATGTCTATTTGATACTGAGCTTCTTTAATGTCGGGGTTGCTCTCTTCATCAGAAAGGCGAATAAATCTCGGATAAGCTGATGTTCTAATAGGCAGATAAGGCACGGAGGCATCGTTGAGGTGCTCATCTATCACCCAAGATAAATTGCTGTAACGCGTGAGGCGCATGGGTGCGCAATGGGGGCTGGTCACATAGACCACATCATTGACCTGCGCAAAGTGTAGGCTCTCTATTATCTGCGCGGTCGTCCAAGGAGTCTCAATACGATGCGGTGTCTCACTGGGATTTTGGATATCAATCACATAAAGCTCCGCAGGGAGAAAGAGCAGCAGCAAATTATCACTCTGAGAGTAGCTGAAGGCAAAGAGCCGCGTAGCCAGCCCTTCGGTGATCATATCCATGTGGCGCACAAAGCGCGAGCCCTCTCGGCGGCGCAAACCACCGTAGGGTTCGATGAAAAAGTTATTGAGAAGAGCCGCACCCTTACGATGCTGCGCGAGGTCAAAGCGAGTCGAGAGCCAAGGACTGAGCTCCCCAGCCGTAAAGCCATTGATAATGGGGTTGTCTTGCATAGTGCTCTTATTAAAGTACGCTCTATAGCAAGGGGGCAAGATAAAATCAACTGGCGCAGTCCCCTGTGCAAAGTGTTTGCGCGGCTGGGTTAATCGAAGTGTCGAGAAGGCTGTCGCATTTAATATTAGGGGACCTTGCGAAATTAGTTTACGATAAGCGGAGATGTAAAAAATGCTCATCACAGCATGCCTTTTGGCGCATTTTGACGATAATTTGCAGCTTTTTGGGCTTACATAGCTCGCTATGCGCACCCAAACGCCACAAATTCTCATCCAAACTGCTGCCAAAATGCAAAGCTGCTAATTTTGCAAAGTCCCCATTACAAGGTACACGCAGGTGCTTTGCTCAGAAAACGAATTGCGACCAGCCCTCTATTATGCTACAATCTCTGCAACATGAGCGACACGCAACAGCAGACCATCTACCTGATGGACGATGTACTCTCCAGTCAGGTTGCCGCAGGTGAGGTGGTAGAACGCCCCGCCTCCGTCATCAAGGAATTGGTGGAGAATAGCATTGACGCTGGCGCTAAAAGTATTCGCGTCGAGATAGAACGCGGCGGTGTCGGACTCATACGCGTCAGCGATGACGGCATAGGCATGAGCGCGGAGGATGTGCAGATGTGCCTACTGCGCCACGCGACCAGCAAGATTCGTAATAGCGAGGATCTCTTTGATATCAGGCAACTGGGCTTCCGAGGTGAGGCTTTGCCTAGTATCGCGTCTGTCTCTCAGATGCGCATCACGACACGCAGGGAGCAGGATATAGAGGGCACGCTGCTAGTAGTCTCTGGCGGTCTCGCCGAAGCCCCCCAGCAGGCGGGCTGCGCACCTGGTACCATCATTGAGGTGAGAGAGCTCTTTTACAATGTCCCCGTGCGCCGCAAGTTCCTCAAGAAGGAGCAGACAGAGGCCGCGCAGGTAGAACACCAGCTGATGCTGCATGCCCTCGCCTTTCCAGAATTGCGCTTTACCCTCATCTCAAATGGACGTAGCGTCTTTGATAGCTCTGCAAGCAAGGATCTGCGCCAGCGTATAGCTGACTTTTATGGCCGAGACCTCGCCCGAGAACTCATTGAAATAGAGCGCAGCAGCGCCATGGGTATGGAACTCTACGGCTTCATCCAAGCCCCCACTGCCGCGCGCAGAAGCAAGAAAATCCAGAACATCTTCCTCAACAGCCGACCCATTGAGGACAAAATCCTCAACCGCGCCATACGTGACGGCTTTGGCGGACTACCAACAGGACTGCATCCCGCACTCTTTCTCTACCTCGAAGTAGACCCTGCCCTCGTCGACGTCAACGTCCATCCTGCCAAGAAAGAAGTGCGCTTTCGCCGCATCAACGAGGTATGCTACCACATCATAGAGGCCATGAAACGCAGCCTCACACGCCATGCGCGTCAGCAAGAACCCGAGCAGCCAGCGCCAGAGCCAGAAAGCCCCGACCCAGTAAGAATCCCAGCGACAGCCCCCCTACGTCCCCAGCTGCGTCCCATCGTCCAAGCAAGACAGCAAAAACTACCCCTCCCACAGGACAGACCCAGCCCTGCACCAAGTCCACAAATACAGCGTGAGCCACAAATCACACCCAGTACACCCAGCACCCTCAGCACACTCCCTGCACCAGCTCCCGCAGTAACACAGCAGGATGACCTTGCCCCCCGCTCCTCCTATGGGGCAGAACCACCTCCCTTTCGGCACATAGGCAGCTTTGGTGGGCAATACGCACTCTTTGAAGGCAGAGAAGGACTCGTCATGCTCTCCCCCAAAGCCGCGAGAGAACGCCTCATCTTTGAGCGACTCATGGAATCAAAGCAACGCCCGCTGCGTTCGCAGGGCATGCTGCTGCCACTCATCTTGGAATTTGACTCCCGCGACATGGCGCAGATGGGGGAGGTCATCCCGCAGCTAGAGAGAGCTGGCTTCATCGTCTCGCAATTTGGGCAAAGATCCCTGCGATTTGAAAGCCTGCCCTCCATCTTCCGATTGGATGAGGTAGAGGCCTTTATGACAGAGCTACTAGAATGCTTTTCCACGCGAGGTGAGTTACGTTTGCGAAGGGCAAAGAACCCATATGAGCTCTTTGTTTCCACCTTGGCACATCGTTACGCGCAGCAGGAGAATGTGGAGCAATTTTTGCAAGCACCCCAGCAATTGTTATCGGAGTTACTGAGCTGCGAAATCCCCTACTGCACCCCACAGGGAAAGCCCACCATGGTACCCATCTCCCTAAACGAGATACAGAGGAAGTTTCAAGCCCGCTAGCTTGCCGCCCTTCTTATTATTTCTTGAACCCAAGCATAAAAAAGAGCTTGTAACTAAGGGAAAAATGATATAGTCTAGTATTAAGTTTTATGAAATGTATCATCCCATACCTCACTTCCTTTCTTTTCGTTCTCGCTGGTCAAAGCTTGGCGCGACCAGAGTGGGTGGAATGTAAGCTAAAAACACCCAGCCTGACTACAGAAACTCATGGTATCAATGAATACCAAAAGCTTGAAGATCTGCGCGGGAGTTTGAAATTTTCCTTCAAAAATAATAGCCGTTATAGGGCGATTTTAGAAATCATCAAGCCCAGTTTCTATGTCTCGGGCTATGTAGAGCATATATCCCCGCATAGCCCCAAGAATTGGGGTTATGCCAAAACTTATTTTAAAGATGTACTCATCACAGGAAACACGAAGTCAGTAGAGCTATTCCCTGGTGAGACAATCACCGTTACATATGGCACGTGGACTTTTCAGCAAATGTCTCGCCTCGAACCACGCAATGGCACGGTCATCAGAACGCGCATCGTCTTCACCGAATGCAAGTCAAAGTTTGAGCTGAAAACACGAGAGGTGAAGGATGTCTTCACCGACAAGCACAAAGTCATCAAAGTCATCCCCCCATCCCCACCTAGGAGGTGACGCATCTTTAGGCAAGTTCTCGTATTACATATGACAATATGCTCTGGCGCGAATGTGCAAAAATCGGCACTGCGTCATAATTGCTGTCGTACTGGTAACATGACGAAATAACATATAAAATAAAAATAAGCTAAAATCACTGAAATCGCCACTATCCAGTTAACTCCCGTGCCGCATACTAATTGCACCTTTTCGAGGAAGGTCTCTTTTTTGCTCTCAGTACTTTCTGTGCTCTCCACCTCTTCGCATATCGGTTCACTTGAAGATTCAGAGCGATTAAAATAGCTGCTTATTAATTTATATAAATACACAATAGCTGCAACGCATAAGGAGAATATTATTGCTATATAGAGCCAATGTAAGCCTATAGGAACAATTCGCTCAACATACATGTCATTCTTTCTCGTCATGAGAAAGACGAGCATGGTATAGCCAATAATTGGCAACCAATGAGTATTCCAGAAAAATACTATAATATTGATGGCTGTATTTTTTCGAAGACCTTTCATTAAAGATGACCTCATTAAGTGATGATACAATGACCAAAAAACAATATAAATAGACAAAGCACCTATTCCATAGCTATCCCAATGATTATCCCGAATTCTTATAAATATACACATCCAGAATGGGGTAAAGAATAGAATCTGTAGAATGGGGAATTTCTCATCTTTTAGCTCTGATTGATTATCCTCTTTATGGGAATTTTCATCTTCATCTTCTTCGATTAAAAAATATAAAGGCCCGAAAATAGCCATGATAATAGTTCTTATTAAATATTTCATGCTATTTTTTTACTAATTTAAACAAAATTCTAGAGTTGAAATTTTGTTCCCTATAGG
>CAYJON010000037.1:0-17531 GCA_964371795.1 uncultured Akkermansia sp.
CTAGTGTATTCTTTGCTAAGTCATGCAGAAAACGAATTGCGAGAACTTCCCTTAAGACAGATTTCGCCTACATCGAGCATGGCATTGATCAGGCATAGATTCTTGTAATACCTTAAATCACTGATGTGTATATCTCGTAGCTGCACTTCCCCGCTGTCGAGGAGGAACTGCCGCTTCACACCTGCCAAGAGGCAACGGCTTGGGGTGAACCACGCCCCCTCCTCACCGAGAAGAATATTGGCATAACTCGCCTCGCACAGGTAGCCCTGCTGCGTGATGATTAACTCCTCATCGAGGGAGAGACCCGATGCCGCATCTCGCAAGGCTGATCTATCCTCCCACTTGTGCTCATAACGCAGCTCGGGGCATTCTCGGAAGACGAGGCGACTGATGCGTCGAGGCGTGTAGGCATCGCAATTTTTTTCCAGCACTTCCCCCTGTTGGGAATATGTGATGCGTAGCTTGTGACGCCCCAGAGAGGGAATGTCCATCCCTGCTATACATTCTTCTAAAGAAAAATGAGCACCCGCTACTAGGGCGCGGTTAACACGTGCTTGATGGTAGGGCAATAACTGCACCGCGCCATCCTTGACGCAGATGGATTCAAACAGTAAAGGGGACATAGACCTTGTTAATCAGTTCTTCATATTCTTCTGTACAATCACTCATGGAAGTGATGCCGCCGCCACTGTGATAGTAAAGCTGCCCATCCTGCTCACGCAGATAGCGTATACAGACCGCGCTGTCGAGATTTTCTCCATCAAAGTAGCCAAAGACCCCCGTGTAGTAGCCCCTATCCCACCCCTCTGCGGCGTGAATAATCTCACAGGTCATTTTCTTTGGCGCCCCTGTCACACTACCAGCTGGTAGGAGTTGGGCAAGGATGCTCCCCAACTCTTCCCTCCATGTGGGAGGCAGTTGCCCCCTCACCTCAGAACTGCTTTGGTAGATACCACCGCGTGCCGTCTCTAACTCCTCCACATATCGGTAGCGAGGTACTTGCACATTACTGGCTACGCGTGAGAGGTCATTGCGCAGCAAATCCACCACCGTGGCATGCTCGCAGGCTTCCTTCTCGCTGTCGAGAAGTTCTTGGAGAGCATGGGGCTTATCCCTTGATATCGTCCCCTTCATGGGAAAGGTTTTTATCACCCCGTCTCCCATCTGCACAAAAATCTCGGGACTAAAGCAGCCCATGCGACCCTCCCAAAGAAAACGATAGGGTGCTTTTGCATGGCTCACGATCTGAGCTAGACTTAAATTTGTCTCAATGCGTGAGGGAAAACACAGGTTGAGCAAGTAACTATTCCCTGAGTTAATCTCCTCCTGCACCATACGAAAAGCTGTCTGGTAACGCTCATAACTGGGAGGAAAGGATTGGAACTCCACCTGCTTTGGCAAGGCTTGGGGTGCAAGCATACGCTCATGTTGAGGCAGAGCATAATGGATATCATCGGGTATAGCGCCATCCTCCCACACATGAACCTCTTTTCCATCATAAGAAATAAGGAAGAGAAAGCCCTTCCGCCCCCTCCCCAATTCATTCATTTGCTCTATCCAGTCCCTCATCATCAAAGCTCGATGCCCAAGTATTGCATTTTTCTAGCCATTTGACAAGCTTCGCAAAAAATGAAAAGATTTGAGCAAAAAAATCGTTAAAATATAAAAACTTCCCTTTGTTGGGTGAAAAATCATTATTTTTCATTCAACAAAAGGAAGTACATGCCTCTAAGCTCATCGTGACGAAGGCTGTCAAGTAAGTAATCTGTATAAATAGTGAGCGTAGCGAACGGCTTTATGCCAGATTAGGTCTTGACAGGCGAAGTGCGATGAGCTACGTAGGCGGTGATCACACTCCATATGGTGGCATTACTCAGCCTCATTATCGCGCGGTAATTCTGATGCAGTGCTCAAAAACAAACTTGCAAAAGAAGGGGAGAATGATAAACTTAAAACTAAAATGATTAACCATAAAATTTCTTCCGCCTTACAAATAGACAAAGCAAAGCAAATATTTTCTATCAGACAAATAGCAATTGATCGTAATCTTGTTATTGCATGGGCACAGCGTTACTATGAAGAACCGAATTTCGAGCTACTCTCAGATGACTCTCTTTATGTTCTTGGTGAAATCATAAACAGCAAGGAGCACCGTTCTTATTATAATGACAGGTGGCGTGATGTAAGGCTAGAAGAACTCCTTATCGAATTCGCGAGGACTATAGAATTAGAATTGCCTATTGGAAAGGATGCTATAGACTTGTATCTTTTTGCAGAACTGACAGAATTGTGTCAGCTCTACCATGATAGATTGAATAGTGCTAGCAGTGCTAAAAGTCTTTATCTTGACGAATTAGAAAAAGATAATATCAGAGAAAAAATATCGAAGTTAGAATCAGAATCGTTTTTTCCAGAATGGGAGTACCATTATCGTTGGATAAGCGATTTTGGTACGATGAGGTACTATAGTTGGAAAGAAAAATATGATGTTCATGATTTAGAAGATGATATTAGTCTTGAATATCATCAAGAAATACCAGCTCTATTTTTGATAGCCGCGAGTCAATGGCTTGCAGCGCGCGAAATCGCTCTAACCCAAGTAGACAAATTTTGGAAAATACAGCTTCTCAATCGCTGAATTGATTAGCAAAGTAGCAAATACGACAGTTGCACTCTTCACGCTTGCTAGTGGATAGTGCCTGTGATATACTTGTCGAAGTTATTTATGGACGCGCTATTATCTTTCTTACAAACAGCTGGACTCATTCTTCTCGTCATTGTCTTCTTTAATATTATGATTTTCGTCCATGAACTTGGGCATTTCTGGGCAGGTCGTTGGAGAGGCGCGTACATTGACCGCTTTCAAATCTGGTTCGGAAAGCCCATATGGAAGAAGAAAATCAATGGCGTGGAATGGGGCTTAGGCTGGATTCCTGCTGGTGGCTTTGTGTCTCTGCCACAGATGGGCGACATGGAAGCCATAGAAGGCGATGCCCCAGAAGAGGCCAAAAAGCTCAAACCCCTCAAGCCACTTGACAAAATCATCATTGCGGCTGCTGGTCCTCTCTTTTCCCTGCTTCTGGCCTGCTTCTTCGCTGTCTTTGTTTGGATGGCTGGCAAACCAACCATAGAGATTGACACCACTGTGGGTTATGTCATCCCCGATTCTCCTGCTGCCGTGGCTGGTATCCTGCCCGGTGACCGTGTACTTTCCGTTGATGGTGAGCCTGTCACAGAATGGGTGGGCGACATGAAGGGCGTGAGCGAAGCCATCGCCCTCTCTGAGAATGAGACCATTAGCCTCAAAATAGAGCGCAGTATGCCCGATGGCAGCACCAAGACCTTGGACATTGTCACCGACTATGAGTTACCAGAATCCCAGTGGTGGCAGCGTACAGGCATGCGTCGCGTGGGTATTATGCCCTCCTTTAGCGCCATCATAGGGGACATCACCCCCGGTTCTCCTGCGGACAAGGCTGGATTGAAATCCGGCTACAGAATTGTTGCCGTCAACAAGCAGCCCATCTACAGCCCCCAAGCCATCATGGACATGTGTAAGGATGGTGTCCCCATGGAATTACGCTTGCAACAGGTCGTACAAGGAATCGAGGCAGAAGGAATAGAAATCGTCACCATCACCCCAGAAGTTCCTGTCAACTGGAAGGAAAAGGAAGGTGCGCGACCTCTCATGGGCTTCTCATGGGCTGATGAAGAGAGCGTGGCAGAACTGGATCACCCCACCCCATGGGCTCAGGTGACTCAAAGCCTTCGCTGGATGAAGCAGACGCTGGAAAAAGTCATTAGCCCTGGCAGCGATGTAGGTGTCCAACACCTCAGCGGCCCTGTGGGTATAGGCACGCATATCTACAACATGCTTACCAGTCCTGATGGATGGCGTTTTGTGCTCTGGTTTGCCGTTATCCTCAATGTGAACCTTGCTGTACTCAACATGCTGCCTCTGCCTGTTGTCGATGGTGGTCACGTGGTCTTGGGCTTTGTGGAGATGATTGTCGGTCGCCCTGTGGGTGGCACCATACTCAACTGGATACAGCTTGGCTTTGTGTTCCTCATGATGGGCTTCTTCATCTTTGTGACGATGAAGGACGTAGGAGATAGCATAGGCGGAGAGGATGAAATGCCACAACTGCCAGACCCCATTTTTAGCAAATAATCATCTTTTCTTACCATCATGTTTAGGATATGCAAGGCTATCGAGTTGGAGAGCGGTCACCTGCTCTCCAAGCACCCTGGGAAATGTAAGTTCCCCCATGGACACACACGCAGCGTGGAGCTGGTCTTTGTCGCCGAAGAGCTGGATGAAAACGACATGGTTGTCGATTTCAAGGCCATCAAGGAGATGATGAGCGAGTTTCTCTCCTCCTTTGACCACGCCCTGTGCATGAATACCCTTGATGCGAATTACGAGACCTTTCGCGAGATTTATGGGGAGCAGATTATCCCATTTGAAGGGATGGACCCCAGCAGCGAGCGCATGGCAGAGCGCGTCTTTCTCTACGCCCAAGAGGCATTGAAGCGCGCCGCAGCGGGACAGCTGAGCTACCCTGTGCGCGACTGCGTACGCTTGGAGCGTGTCCGTGTTTGGGAGACTAGCTCCTCTTGGGCGGAGTACGCGGAATAAAGCCACCCTCCTTCTTTATGCTACCCGAGCAACGCATGCGAGAGCACCTTGCCAGCCTAGAGGCACGTGGCAACAAGCGGCAGCTGCTTGACCTGCAACTGGAGGGCAAGTACCTCTACCACGGTGCAGAGCGATACCTCAATCTCTCCTCTAATGACTATCTGGGGTTGAGCTGTTCTGAACTCAGCAAGCAGAATCTCGAAAAATACTGGGAAATCAAGCTTTCCCACGCGCATGGCTACCCCTCCTCCCGCCTGATGACAGGTAATGGCGAGGCTTACGAGCTCATGGAATCCCAACTCCGCGCCCTTTTTCCAGAGCGCGAAGCCCTTGTACTGAGCTGCGGCTACATGGCCAATATTGGCATGCTCTCTGCCCTAGCACAGGCAGGGGATGTGATTCTCGCGGACAAGCTGGTCCACGCCAGCCTCATTGATGGCATGCAGCTGAGCCGCGCGGAGTCCCGACGCTTTCGCCACAACGATGTGCAGCACCTAGAACAACTGCTACAGCAGCATGAGGGAAAGCAGATTTGGGTCGTCGTGGAGTCTGTTTACAGCATGGATGGTGACCTCGCCCCGCTGAGGGAGATTGTTGCACTCAAGCAGCGTTACTCCTTCTCTCTCATTGTAGATGAGGCGCATAGCTTCGGGCTCTATGGAGAACAGGGTCAGGGACTCTCCGCCCACTGGGATCTGCTGGAGGAGGTAGACATCCTCATGCTCACCATGGGAAAGGCCATAGCGGGTGCAGGGGCGGCATTGATTGTCAGCCCTCTAGTCTACGATTTTTTAGTCAACAAGATGCGCTCCCTCATCTACACCACCGCCCTGCCCCCCATTACGCTGCTATGGAATGCCATGGTACTGCGAGAGATGCGCATGGGCAATATGGATGAGCAGAGAGAAAGAGCACAGAACACATGGGCGCGCTATGGGACAGAGTCTCCCATACTTCCCATCCCTGCTGGCAGCAACGAGGAGGCACTGCGCCTCTCCTCTCTCGCGAAGGAACTGGGCTGCTGGGTGACTGCAATACGCCCGCCCACCGTACCAGAAAATGCCGCGCGACTGCGCCTCAGCCTGACGGCTGCCATGGATGAATCCGATTTTCAACTCATAGACAATCTCCTAGAACAATGCAAGAAACATGGTTAAAACAGCAGGGTGCGCCTGATGTGGTCATCTTTGTCCTTGGCTGGGCAGCAACGCCTAATGCCATTCATCACTTCGATATCCCCAACTGTGATATCTACTGCGTCTATGACTACAGGGAAATAGAGGAGCTGCAAGCAGAGCATTTTGCCAGCTACAGGCGTATCTACCTCTTTGCTTGGTCATTCGGAGTCTGGGTCTCAGAGCAGATTGCACAGCATCTCCCCCTTTACCGCGCGGTTGCCCTCAACGGAACGCCCCACCCAGTTGATGACCGTTACGGCATGCGACTGCGCGTGGTGAGACGCACCATGCAGGGACTGGCCAAGGTGGGCATGAACCCCTTTAACGAAAAAACCTACGGCACCGTACGCGCCATCCCCGATGGCCCTTACCCAGATAGGAGCATAGAAGACAAAATCCTAGAGCTGGACATACTGGCAGAACGCAGTCAGAATGCCGAAGAATCCCGCATCCCTTGGAAGGCGGCCTATATAGCGGATAAGGATGAGATTTTCCCACCGCAGCGCATGTGGGATTACTGGCAGATGCGAGACCTAGGCACTGCTTTTGAGAGCTATCATTACCCCTTCTCCGACCCCGCCCTCATACTGGCAGAGATTGACGCATGAAGGGTGATAAAGAACTAGTCGCAACGCGATTTGCACGCCACTATGGTGAGTACCACCACTGTGCGCGTATGCAGCGTCTCATTGCAGAGCAGCTTGCAGAACTTCTGCATGATAACTGCCCCGATTTGCAGCCCAGCCGCGCCTTAGAAATAGGCATGGGTACGGGCTTTTTATCAGAAAAGCTAGTCACGCAATTCTCCGATTGTTACTGGTACTTTAACGACATGGTGGAGCAGGCCTTTGACTGGCTACCCAATCAGGTAGAGCAGCATGAATGTCTGCTGGGTGATGCGGAGCAGCTGGCTCTACCCACGGGGCTGGATTTAATAGCCTCTGCCTCTGCCATGCAGTGGTTTGGCGACATAGAGGGCTTTTTGCAACGCGCAGCACAGCAAGCAGAAGAAGGCAGCGTGCTGGCAATGAGCAGCTTTGGCCCTCAGCACATGCAGCAAATCAGGCAGATTACGGGACTGGGCTTAGATTACTACAGCCTAGAGGAGATGACGGATATCTTGAAGAAAACAGGCTGGAGCGTCCTCTGCGCCCAACAATGGCAGCAGGAACTGCATTTTGACAGTGGCCGTGCCGTGTTGCAGCACCTACGCTCCACCGGAGTCAATGGACTCTCTACCACCAGTACCCCATGGACAGCGCGACGCCTTGTAGAGTTCCACCAAGCCTACAAGGAACAATACATCTCCCCCACAGGAGAACTCCCCCTCAGCTACCACCCCACCTTCTTTATTGCACGTAGGTGTGAATTGCAACATTAAATGGAACACATATCAGTTTGTTCAGTATTCTCGATTTTGAGCTCGCGTCTTTAGATAATGCGATTTATAATAAATCAGCAAAGAAAGTTAAATATTAAATATAGCTATGGCAAGCATTCAAGAGATATTAAAGCAACCTGAAGGAAGACGGCTTGAGTTCAAGTCTCAGCTACCAGAACACTCTGATCTTGCAAAAACTATTATTGCCTTCGCTAATGATGCAGAGGGCTGTCTTTATGTTGGTATATCTGACGAAACTCGAGAGATTACAGGAATTGATGAAGAACTACTTATCCACACTGAAGAAAAAATAAGCAACATTATTTTCGATCGTTGCTATCCCGCAATTTTACCTGAAATTAAGTTTCTTTCTTTTCATGATAAGCACATCATTCAAGTAGAAATCTTTCGAGGTAGTGCTCCACCTTATTATATCAAAGAACAAGGGAAACTTAAAGGTACTTACGTTCGTGTAGGTTCAACTAATCGTCAGGCAGACGAAACAATCATTGCTGAGCTCGAACGCAAGAAGCGCAATATTTCTTTTGATAGTCAAGCACTTTATGACAAAACACTTGATGAATTAGACTACAGCCGATTTATTTCTCAATTTGAGGAAAAGGTAGGAGAGATATTTTCTCAAGAAACTTTAAAAAAGCTCAATTTGGTAGAAAAACACCAAGGCAAACTCTATCCAACTAACGCCTTGCTGCTTTTCTCTGAAGATGCCTTACGCTCTCGCTATTTTCATTTTGCCAAGGTGGAATGCGCACGATTTAAGGGAACTAGCACTGAGGTGTTTATTGATAAGAAAAGCATCACAAGCAATATCGTTGAACAAGCAGAAGAAGCCTATCACTTTATCTTGCGCCATATCAATCAAGGGGCTATAGTAAAAGGTGTCTATACCATAGATCAATGGGAATACCCCATCAAAGCCATTCGCGAAGTACTACGCAATGCCATTGTTCATAGAGATTACTCTCTTACTGGTAAAGATATTAAAGTCGCCATATATGATGACATGATAGAGATAACAAGCCCTGGCTTGCTCCCACCCTCTATTGATTACTCCGCCATGGAGAGCAGGCAAAGCGATGCGCGCAACAAAACCATTGCTCCGATTTTTAAGAAAATGGGAATTATCGATCAATGGGGCAATGGTCTCAAGCTAATTGCTGAAGAAATGAAAACCTACCCTCATATCAAACTTAATTGGCAAGAAGTAGGACTCTCATTTCAAGTGCAATTCATCAAGACAGACTTTAATCCAACTCATGATGAAAACGATAAGCACAATATCGGATTAAATGTCGGATTAAATGTCGGATTAAATGTCGGATTAAATGTCGGATTAAAAGATAAATTACTAGCCGAAATCAAAGAAGATCCTCAATTATCTGCTAGAAAATTGGCCGACCGACTCAATATTACCCCTCGCCATAGCGAACGCCTCATTGCAGAGCTCAAAGAACAGGGTGTTATAAGGCGCGAAGGCGCGAAGAAAACTGGCTATTGGCAAATATGTTGATTGCTCTGTAATAAATTTAAATTCACAGTTGCTTGATGGCTTCTGCATTCAAGCGTGGATGGCAAAAATTATAAAACAAAAAAGCTATGCACGTAGAAAATTCTCTTCTTGACAGAGTGCTAGTGGATTCTCTAGAATAACTTCATGAGTATATCCCCCTGCATTGGTGTTGATTTCGGTGGTACTAGTATCAAAATAGCTGTTTGCCAAGGTGAGACGCTTCTTGCCCGCGCTAAGCCCATTATCACGCAAGAACTCGATAGCCCACAGGCCATCATTGATGCCATGTGTGCTAGTATTGAGGAATTACGTGCCCAGTACCCCGATGTTTGCGCTGTGGGTCTTGGCATGCCTGGTTGGGTGGATTTTAAAAATGGTATCCTAGGCCGCCTCGTCAATGTCCCTGCATGGAATGAAAGTACCCCTGTGCGCGATATCATGGAAGAAGCCCTCGGCATCCCTGTCGCATTGGACAATGATGCTAACTGCATGGGCTACGCAGAATGGAAACTAGGCGCAGGCAAGGGTGTCGAAAATCTGGTCACTATCACGCTAGGTACAGGCATAGGCGGTGGTATTGTTGTTCATAACAAGATGCTCCGTGGCAACATAGCCCCCGCAGCAGAGATTGGCATGTGCAGCATTGATTACAAAGGCAGAGTCGGTCCTTATGGCAACCGCGGTGGCGTGGAAGAATACATTGGTCATCGAGAAATGAACATGGACGCCATAGCTCGCTACGCCGAGGCTGGCATCACCAAGACCAGTGAAGAATGCGATCCCTATCAGCTAGAGCTAGCCGCCCGCGCTGGTGACGAGATTGCGCGTCAAATCTACGTTGACTTTGCAGAAAAACTTGCCTGCTTGATGATGAACTTCATGTACACAATCGCGCCAGAGATGTTCATCCTAGGTGGTGGTGTGGCAAAGGCAGGCGACCTGCTCTGGGAGCCACTGGACGCCTTCTTGAAGGAGCAACTCATGCCCGCTCTCTACAGCGCACTGCGCATAGAGCCAGCGAAATTCGGCGCAGACGCTGGTATACTGGGTGCCGCCATGATGGCATGGGATGAGGCGCAGGCACGTGCTGCAGCGGCTAAATAAGGCACGAGGCACAAAGATGCGACAACACACCATACGCCCCATGCTAGATAGCGACTGGTCCTCAGTCGCAAAAATCTATGCATCAGGCATCGCAACAACTCACGCCACCTTTCAACCAGATGTGCCCAGCTACACAGAATGGGCAGCAAGTCATCCTGAGCAGGGGCGTTTTGTGCTTTGCGATGAGCAACAAGTCATCTGCGCGTGGCTAGCATTAAGCCCTGTTTCTAGCCGTAGTGTCTATTCTGGGGTTATGGAACTGAGTATATATGTCCACCCCGATAGGCAAAAACAAGGCATAGGGCGACTTCTCTTGCAATATGCAATAGATACAGCCCCCTCCCTTGGGATATGGACATTGCAATCCACTATTATCAGAGATAACACCAGCAGCATTGCTTTGCATAAGAGCTGTGGTTTTAGAGAATTAGGCTTTCGAGAACGCATCGCAACTGATGTCCATGGTGTGTGGAGAGATACGGTTATCTTTGAAAAGCGTCTTCCCACGACGTGAAATCAGTCAAGTTTCAGATAGTTTCAGATAGTAATTCTTGACTTTCTGCGCCCTCGCGCTATACTCTCTGCCATGGATAAACCTAGCAGCAATATCGATCTCTCGATGCTTGACACGGCAGCCATGCGCAGCCGTCTTTCCGAGCTCGGGAGCTATCTTTGACCTCTCCACCCTAGAATCAAAAGTTGCAGAGCTTGATGAGCGTATGTCTGCGCCCGATTTTTGGGATAATCCCAATACGGCGCGTGCTCTGATGAATGAGGTCAATCCCCTCAAGAGACGCTTAGAAGATTTTCGCAAGCTAGAAAGCTCCATCGACGACGTGGAAGTAGCCATTGAGATGGCTGCCGAGGAAGACGATAACGACATGGCCATAGAGGCCAAGAGCGAGTATGACGCATGGAGCGACAAGCTGCGTGCCTTTGAGCTGCTCACCCTCCTCAACGGTGCCCATGACAATGCTGGCTGCTACATCACCATACACGCAGGTGCTGGCGGCACAGAGGCCTGTGACTGGGCTAGCATGCTCATGCGCATGTACCTACGCTACTGCGAGCGACATGGCTTTAACACAGAGGTGATGGAAAGCACCGATGGCGATGAGGCGGGCATACGCTCTGTCACCATCAAGGTGGATGGCGAATACGCCTTTGGTTACCTCAAGAATGAGCGCGGGATACACCGCCTTGTCCGCATGAGTCCCTTTGACTCCGCTGGTAAGAGACACACGTCCTTCTGCTCACTGGATGCCACACCCGATATCTCTGATGACGTGGACATAGAAGTCACCGATGCCGATGTCAAGATGGACACCTACCGCGCAGGTGGTAAGGGTGGTCAAAACGTCAACAAGGTGGAAACCGCCGTCCGTCTGACCCACATCCCCACGGGACTTATTGTCGCCTGTCAGACGCAACGCTCCCAGCTACGCAATAGAGAAGAAGCCATGCGCATGCTCAAGGCAAAGCTCATCCAGCTGGAAGAAGACCGCAAGCGCGCCGAGGCCGACCGCCAGTACTCTGAAAAGGGGGAAATCGGCTGGGGTAACCAGATTCGCTCCTACGTCTTCCAACCCTACCAGATGGTCAAGGATCTCCGTACAGGGGTAGAATCAGGCAATATCCATGATGTCATGGATGGCAACATTGATGCCTACGTCGAAGGCATGCTACGCCACAGCGCACAGCAATCCTAAGCCCCCCTCCCCCTTGCAATCATGCTAGAAATAGATGTCCTCTCCCTCTTCCCCGAGATAGTCTCGCAGCCCCTGAGCCAAAGCATCATGGGGCGTGCTAGCGAGGAAGGACTCATCCAGATACGCTCTCACCAACTGCGTGACTGGACAGAGGACAAGCACCGCCGCACCGATGACTACCTCTGCGGCGGTGGGCAGGGCATGCTCATGAAGTGCGAGCCCATCTTTGCCGCCATAGAGGAGCTAAAGCGCGACAACACCCGCGTCATTCTCATGACCCCACAGGGGAAGCCCCTCAAGCAGCCCCTTGTCGAGCAACTAGCAGCCCCCTGTGTTGCAGGAGAAGATGCACACTACATCATCCTCTGCGGACATTATGAAGGCGTTGACCAACGTGTCGTTGACACCCTTGTTGATCTAGAAATCTCCATAGGTGACTACATCCTCACCAATGGGGCTATAGCTGCCGTCATCCTCATTGATGCCGTGGCGCGCCTACTACCTGGTGCCCTAGGCGATGCACGCAGCAGCGAGGAAGAATCCTTCTCCCAAGGACTACTCGAAGCCCCCGCCTACACCAAGCCCAATAAATTCCGCGACATGCCAGTACCCGCGGTCTTCCTCTCTGGCAACCATGCCGCCATCACCCAGTGGAAGCAAGAAATGGCACTAGAGCGCACGAAACAAAACCGCCCTGACCTCTACGAGGCTTGGGTAGCAGAGCATCCCGAATACTTTTCCAAGAAGGCCATCGCAAAACGCGACCGCCTCCGTCAGTCCGTTACGGGTTACCCTAGAAAAAAGGAAGAGGAAGAAAGCTAACGTTACGTTAGATAAGAGCTTTGCGCATGGTGGGCACATGGGGAAGCCTCAGCCCATCATATGCAGCACCCTGCCCCCCTGTGAACCAGAGGCGAAAGGCATAAGCCCCCTGCCAAAGCAGCATGCTCTCCCCCGTACTCACCTGCGCACCCGCTTGGCGGGCAGCATGCGCCAAGGGCGTCTCATGCGTGATGATGTCGTAAAAAATATGCCTCGACTGCACCCACTCCACAGGTAGGGGCAAGGCATCTTCCAGATGCAGACCTAGGGCTGTGGCATTGACAATGATGTCGCCCTCGGTCACAACTGCCTCCAGCTCTGGGCTGGCAAAATGACAGTAATCTATGTTGCAGTGGAGATTCTGCGCTTTGATGGCAGCCGCCAGTTCTGGCAATTCTGGGCGCGGGCGGTTGACCAGGGTGATGCGGGCAAAGTTTTCTTCCGCGCAACGCCATGCAATGGCAGAGCCCGCGCCACCGCAAGCACCGAGGATAATCAATCTCTTCCCAGCCAAAGGCGTGATTTCTTGCAGCGCAAGGAGGAAGCCTGTGCTATCCGTGTTGTAGGCAATAATGCCCTCTGGGGTGAATAGCAGGGTGTTGGCAGCCTGTGCCTGCTGGGCAGAGATATCCTTGATATCCGCCAGCTCATAGGCTCTTCGCTTGAAGGGAATGGTGACATTCACCCCAATAAAGCCTCTCTGGTGCAGGGAGGCAATCAGTCCTTCAAACTCTGCGCCCTCTGTCCCACAGAGCAAGCGCACATAACGCTCTCCCTCGGGGCAACTGTCGCAATAATGCGACACCCCCGAGTCATAGGCTGCCGCCTCTAGGAGGGCAGCCTCATGCATCAGGGGTGATTTGGAATGAGCAATGGGATTCCCTATGACAGCAAGGCGGGTGCAGCTAGGCAGGCTTTGCAGCGTGTGGTAGGGATTGCTCATGAGGAAGGTTTACTTCTGCTCTACAGCTCCGTCCTTGCCAAGGTTGTTGACAACGCAGCTCTTTTCGATGGTGACAACGACGTTGGCAGCCAGCTCTAGCTTCACAGTGCGGTCTTTTACTTCACGGATGATGCCATGGAGACCAGCGTTGGTAACAACCTTGTCACCTGACTTGAGGGATTCTTGACGTGCCTTGAGTTGCTTTTGCTGCTTCAACTGAGGGCGAATCATGAGGAAGTAGAAAATAACGCCGATGAGGGCGAAGGTGATGAGCATTTGAAGCCCGCCGCCTTGTTGGGATTCTGCGAGGATGGCGATGTCGTTGATGATGTTGTTTTTCATGATATTTCGTTTGCTTTGTAACGCGCGATAAAGCTGCTCTTAAAGGCAGCGAACTGTTGTGACGCAATGGCAGCTCGCGCTTGTGCCATGAGTCGAAGGTAAAAATGGAGGTTTTGGAAGGAGAGCAGGCGCAGGGCCAGCATCTCACCCGCACGGAAGAAGTGCCTGATTGCCGCGCGGGAAAAGCGGTTCACGTGCTCATGCCCCTCTGCATCCAGTGGTTTGAGGTCATGCTCATAACGCTTGTTCTTGATGTGCATAGGACCATCTGGGGTCAGAGCAATGCCGTGACGCGCCAAACGCGTAGGCATCACACAGTCAAACATGTCTACCCCGCGCTCTATCATCTCTAGCAGCTGGACAGGTGTGCCCAAGCCCATGGCGTAGCGGGGTTTTTCTGTAGGAAGGTAGGGAGCAGCGTGCTCTATAGCGCGTAGCATCTCCTCCTCGGGTTCACCGACGGAGACACCGCCTATGGCGTAGCCGTCAAAGTCCATGGCAGCCAGCTCCTCCGCGCACTGACGGCGCAGGTCGGCATAGACTGACCCCTGCACAATGCCAAAATGCTGCTGACGCTGTCCATTGGTCATGGGTTGATTCTCATTGACCCACTGCTTGCAGCGTTTTGCCCAGCGCAGGGTGTAACCTAGGGATTTTTCTGCGTACTGACGGTCACAGGGATAGGGTGGGCACTCATCAAAGAGCATAGCAATATCACTACCGAGATTGGCCTGTATCTCCATGCTGCGCTCTGGGCTCAGCATCATGTAAGAGCCGTCTATGTGATTGCAAAAGCGTACGCCCTCTTCCGTGATTTTTCTCAGCTTGGCGAGACTCCATACCTGAAAACCGCCGGAGTCGGTGAGAATGGGCTTGTCCCATCCCATCAGCTTGTGCAGACCACCCATGTCACGTATGCTCTCATCACCAGGACGCAGGCAGAGGTGGTAGGTGTTGCCGAGGATTATTTGAGCCCCCAGTGTATTAAGTTCCTCTGGGTGCAGGGTCTTCACACTGCCCTGTGTGCCCACAGGCATGAAGATAGGGGTCTGTATCTCGCCATGTGGGAGACTCAGCGTGCCAAGGCGCGCACCACTGGGGTCTGTGCTGTGAAGGGTAAAGCTCATTGATGTAAACTGCGTTTGAGGTACTTGGCACTGTAGATTTCCTTGCCCTGTGCTTCCCACTGCTGTTGGAAGTCAGTCTTGGGGTAAAAGGGCTCATCCCATTCCACCTGCTCGAAGAGAGGTGATTGGTTGAGCAAATCGCAAACCCACACAAAGTATTCCTCGTGGTCGGTTTTAAAAAGGATCTCACCACCATCGGACAGGGCGCGGTGGAGGACAGGCACAAAGCTCTCCTGCACAAGGCGATTCTTGTGATGCTTTTCCTTGGGCCAAGGATCGGGGAAAAGGTAGTGCAAGCGGGATATACTGCCCTGCTCTACAAAATATTCGAGGAAGTAACGGCTCTCCATACGCAGGGCACGCACATTGTGGAGTCCATTGCGATAACTCTCGCGGCATACCTTGCGCACACGGCCAAGCAGACGCTCTACGCCCAAAAACATGCGTTCTGGATAATGTGCTGCCATCTGGATGAGGAAGCCGCCATCTCCGCAGCCCAAATCCACCTCAAAACCACGTCCCTCCGCTAGCTGGGGAAAAATATCCTGAGCTGCGTGCGTGCGAAAAAAATCCTCTGGTACAAAGGCTGCGTCCATGTTCTTGCCGCATCTTAATGTATTTTCTCGCATGGGTCAAGTTCAAAAAAGAATACACATTCTGTTACAATTGTGTTGCAACATCAAGAACATCTTTATTTGGAGAACAAAGGGTGGTATTCTCATAACATGTCCAGAACAATACATTTACCAAAATGGGGTCGCGTGCTGCTGACTATCTTCCTCGTTTTAGGAGGCTGTTACTACCTAGGATATGTACAACTCTATAAGCGATTGGTGATCCATAGTGACATCGTTTTACCATCAAAGCAGTCACTAGAAAACTACTATGAAGGCATACACCGTGACAATATCATACCCATACTAAATCTACTAGAGCAGGTTCAGGATCAAGATAGTGCCAAAAAGGTATTAGCTGAACTCAGTACGCATGCTATTGGCATCAATCGCTCTTGGGCATCTCTATACGAAAAGCAAAACGGCATGAATACGTATGATGAGTATTCTCAATTGCAGCAGCTCCTAGCGACAGATCGCTATTATAACAAGAAATATGCAGAAACAATACAGCTACTGACAAAGGAATATAATCGCCTTTCTCAATGCGACTTCTACGGTCAGCGACACATTGAGGACATCATTCTCACCTACTTACTAAGCTTTGAGAACAAGGAGGCACGCCCTCTCTGGTCTCCACTTCTCGCCTTGGAAGAGCAGGTTGATATCGAAGAGTTTGATAATACCCTATTCAATCATCTCAAGCATCTTTTACTCCCCAGTGCCTATGAATGGCCAGAACGCGCCAATCTTTTCTTTGAGCACTTCACCGTCTATCTGTACAGCGAGCGTGTGAAACACAGTTTTCCCCGCCCCTACCCCATGCACCACTTCTACACCCTAGCAAGCAGTTATCTGCAAAAAGATCAGAATGATGGGAGCAAGAATCAGAGCGCAACGCCCTTTGCAGAAATGTGCTTTTGCCCTTGGACATATATCAACACTGAATACAAGATACCCGAGAGCGCAAAAATAGACATAGGCCACATGGATTTTGAACGCGTGCCCCTAGATAGCCTGCTAGCAACCCCCTTCAGCGAGTTCATCAAGCACAAGCAATTTTTACAAACCCTTGAAAACCCTACCCACGGTGGTCGCATCATTGTCATGCAATTAAATAGCCCATGCCGCTACAAGTATATGATTATAGGCTTTGAGCAAAACAAAGAACAAGTCTCAAAAATCGCACTGAGTGACTCTCTAATAGGACTTGACGAGACTCTATGTCCTTCGTAGCTTCTCAAATGGTGACTTGCCATAGGAGACTGACTATGCTAATATGACCGTCAATCAACATAATCCCCATCATATGAAATCAGAGTGGCTCGGCCGATTAAGACATCTAGAAAATACCCTCATCCGCGACTTTTACCATCCACTGGGAAGCTTGAATTTTTCGGGCTTTGTCACCGATAAAAGTTTAAGCCTAGCAGAGGCAGAATTGCTCCCGCAGTCGCCTATCAACACGGGCGATGTCTGGGGCAAGGACTGGCATTATGCTTGGGTCTTTGCCTCCATAGAACTGCCTGCCGAGGCAAGGGGGGAACGCCTCATTATGAACCTGAACTTGGGCGGAGAGGCTACACTCTTCCTCAATGGCAGTACCTTTGGCACAAGGCGAGGCGATGTTGTCTATAAAAAGCACCAGTACTACATGGATCAACTGCTGACCCCCTGTGCAGAGGGTGGAGAATCCTACCAGCTAGCATGCGAGGTCTACGCAGGTCATCCCATGCCCATGTCGCCACTTGGTGGTTGCGCCACAGGGCCTGTCTTTCCAGAAGAAGAGGCAACTGCCGTCTCCCTCAGCCCCGCCTGCATGGGCGAAAACAGCTACGGCATATGGAACGAAGAGGCCTACCAGCTCTGGCTGGACGTACTCATGCTGCGCGAAATCATGCAAGAGTCCGACCCTAACAGCTTCCGCGTGGAGGCTATAGAATACGGGCTTCAAAAACTACTGGTAGAGCTGGATATGGAACAGCCTCTCCCCAAACGCCGCCGCGCCTATGTGGCCGCTAGAGAGCTGGTTGCCCCCCTGATGGCAGCCAAAAATGGTAGCTCTGCGCCACAGGTCTACGCCATTGCCAATTCCCACCTCGATATGGCTTGGCTCTGGGATCTGGATGTCACGCGTCGCA
>CAYJON010000038.1:0-17359 GCA_964371795.1 uncultured Akkermansia sp.
AAGCTACTTGACATGCGCAGAGTATATCGCAAGAGTTGATGAGATGCAACACATGTAATAACATAATTTCATTTTATTGATTCTCGTTTTTATTTTTTAGAGTAGCTGGCACTCTTTAGGGGTTGCAAAGCTGCTAATTTTGCATGCCCTTTAGAGATTGGATTTTAGTCTACCATTTTTTCTATCTCTGGCAAGATCATTTGCTTATAATAAGCCCCCTCTCTCTAATAAAGAGAAAGGGGGCTAACTGGTGAGCTATTAGATAGATTATCTTCTTTTAGAAGGTAAAGCTGTACCCTATTGTGCCATTGACGCTATGGGAATTGGAGCGTATTTCGCAGCTTGCGTCAAAGAAGATTCTCCCTTGATACATGACAGGAACCTGTAGTCCAACTCCCACTTCTGCTCCCACGTTGCCTCGTTCTGCGCTGTGTATCTCACCCGCAAAGCCTCCTATGCTTAGGCTGCTATCCGTCTTGGATTGGGTGTCGCCTAAGTCGGCTGTTAGCATGGCGCGTAGGCTGAATGATGCGGCGCGGTTGTAGACGTTCTCTCCAAATGTGGTCACCATGCGGCCACCAAGTCCCAGAGTAGCATAAGACATGCTTTGCTCTCCAAATCGCAGGGCGGCATCACTGGATGATTCCGTGTAGGCGTTGAGGGTGCTGCTCTGGAAGCTGATATTAAATAGTGGCTGCCAGATGGTTGTCTCATCATCGCTCATGATATTGTAAGCCAGCTCGTAAAGTGCACCAAAGCCATAGCCATCTGTGCCCATGCTAGCGGTGTATTGACCGCCAGAATAGCTAACCGTGCGCTCTCCGCTTACATCTGTAAGTCCTGCGGAGATAATTAGACTATGACTCCAGTTACCAGTCTGCGTGTAGGCATAGATGCTCATGTAGCTGCTGTTGAAGTCGCTGTTGAGATTGTCTATATCGCTAGCACTATAATTCCCCTGATTTGCAGTGAGGGCAATGCCCATGCTAAAATCATTGTTGAAGCTGTAGTCTGCACCTACACTACCACCCCAGCTGTCAAGTTGGTAGCCGGATTCTGTGCCGTCACTGTCTAGTTCATTGCTGCTGCCCTCTGCGCTTATCCAGCCTTGAACATTTAGAGTGTCTTCATACATGCTGGCTTGATGATTATACAGACTAGTAGCCCTATCTCGGACCTTGCGAAGCTGGCGTGCGAGGCTTTCACTTTGCGCCATACCGAGTCCCGCACTGCTTGCGCCTGCTACAGCTGCACCAAGGCGATCCGCTTCTGCTGGATTGCTAGACAGCATTGTGTCCAACTCATTCATGACTGCCGCCAGATCAGGGTAGATGGTGGGGTTGTTCTGCGGGTTGATGCTGCGGAGTGCTTGGGATAATATGTCAAGTCCTGTGCGTCCGTTTTCTGTCTGTGCGTACACTGTGTAGAATTCGGTGTTAAAATCAGCAAGAATAGCATCAATTCCGCTATCAAAGCGTATGTTGATGAAGTACTTGCTCAGGTTTTGACCTAGTTCTATATCGCCATCTATACTGCTTCCATCAGAGAGGCTGAGTAGCTCTACGGTGGTGGGGTAATCAGCAAAGTTTAGTGTGCCTTCTCCCAGCTCTACAGATATGTTGAGGGTAGATCCACTGCCCATGTTGAGCGCGCCACCAGCGATGATTTGTTGGCTTTGGTTGCTCTCTACAAAGTCCCTGTTGAGGACGATATTGAGCGAGCCTGCGCTCATGCTCGAGTTGTTGGTGAGCGTGAGAGCCTGTGTTGTTGTGCTTGCAGCGGAGAGGTTGATGTTGATGTTTGCCCCATTGCTGTTGATGCCTGCTATAGTGCCTCCTGCTGCATTGGTCAGTGTGAGCGTGCCTGCTGCACCAGATAGGGTGAGACCTGCTGCTGCGTTGAGTGTTTGGGATGCTCCTGCAAGGCTGTTGACTGTTGCGTTGTTGTAGCTGCCTTGGTAGTCACCACCTGAACCACTGATATTTATCAGACCAGATAGGGAGCTGCCTGAGTCGCCGTTGAGCATGTCGGTAGTGAAGCTGCCTCCAGCCCCATTATTGAGACTAGATGACTCTAGTGAAATTGCATCCACGGTCATTCTGGCATCGCTTTGTACCTCTAGTGCTGCCTGATTCAGCGCGATGCCTGCGCCCATGAGGGTGGCATCATTCTCTCCAGTTAGCTGAACGGTGGCGTTGTTGATGGATATATCGTTGAGGGCAAAGCTATCCTCGTCGTTGTTGAGGGTGACGAGGGAGTTGGCTATGCTCTCACCTGTGATGGTGAGGGTGCGACCAGCCTCACCTTGTAGATTATTCATTAAGAGACCTTGCGTATCAGTCGGATCAAGGCTTAGGCCTGTGAGGTCAACGAGACGATCACTATCGACGTTAACGATATCTATCTGGTTCAATGCATCATAACTCAATACTTTTCCATCTGCGCCAATGACAGGGAAGAACATGGAGGGATCACTGTTCTCTAGACCTGGGGTAGAGCCTACGTCATTGCTAGTACTCCAGATTCGACGGTCGGCAAGGCTGATATTAATAACGAGACTTCCTTCTGCGTTTTCATCAAGAATAATATCAAAACCATTAAGTTTTTGTGTGTTGAATATGCTTAGATCATTTGCGTCAAGGGTGAAATTATCCCAATTTAGCTGTGGATCTGTGCTGCTGTTCTTTCCTATGATGATGTAGCTGCCTACCGCTGTGCTGATATCAAATCCTTGCAGATCGCCTAACTCGATAGCAGTGGTTGCGGTCAGCGATGAGATGCTGCTAACGCTGAGGAGGGCGGTAGAGGTGGATATAGACACATTGCTGGTAATGGTGTCTACTTTCAAATCTCCAAAAATCTGTCCAAGGTCGTCCAATATGAGCTCCATAGTATCTACAGAGCCCAGTGTGGAGTTGCTTGTGCCCGCGATGGTCAATGTGTCAACGCTGATTGTGCCAGCGTTGGCGACAAATCCACTGAGGGTTGCATTGCTGCCACTGAGGGTAACTCCTTGGGCTATTTCCAGATTGCTGCTGGTGAGTGTTTCTATGCTGCTATCGCCTTGCAAAGAGAGTTGCCCGCCTGCGTCGTCGAGAGTGCCCAACTGTGAGCCAGCTCCTAGAATCAAGCTGCCTTCGTTGCTAATCGCTGCGCTGTTTGCTATCATGGCTCCTTCTACAGAGACTTCTGCGCCAGCTTTGATGGTGAGGCTACTGCCGTCTGCCAAGTTGGCAAGAAGGGCGGATAGATTACCCTCAGAGTCGACGACAAGTTCTGCTCCGCTGCTAATGGCTAGGATGCCTTCTGTGTCGTTTGTGCCTATTTGTCCCAGCAATTTTGCTGTGGCATTTAGGGTAAAGGTGCCAGCTAGGATGCTCAAACTGCCTGTTGAGAGACTGTCGTTTTCTCCACCGTTCATGGTGTAATTTTTTGTAGCAGAACTGACGCTGGTGTTTAGTGCAATATTATCACCAAGCAGCCTTATGTTCTCAGAGCCTTCTCCCGCGAAGAGTGCTACATTGTCCTCATTTGGCACGGCTGCTGACCAACTAGTCGCGTCAGTCCACTGACCAGATACGCTAATCCATGAGTTGCTCGCCAAGCTTAGTAGCACATTATTGTTGATGCTAGACTGGCTGTTGAATGTGTACTCGCGCGTCTCAGCACCTACGAGGATGCTAAAGAAGATATCCTCATTGAGCGCGATATTTGTCAAGGCGTCTATGCCTCCCAGCTCTATACCAATTCCAGATGTTAGGGAACGTTCAAAGTCCGCGAACTCTGCATCTGTCATGGTGATGGTGAGAGTGAGGCTCTCCGAGATCGCTGTTTGAAGGCTAGCGGCAAGCCCAGAGTTTACTGTATATACCAGAGAGCTTCCAACAGCTGTTTGTGTGAGGGTGCCAGTATGAGCCCATGTGTAATTTTCCAGTGTTACACCACCAGAGCCTGTGAACTTGGTGAGATCTACATTGCTATTTGCCAAAGTGACAGCAGCACCTGCTCCTGTGAAGGTAATAGTGTCTGTTGCGTTGAGGGTGGAGTTTTCAACACGGTTGTTGGAGATGAAGTTTATCTGCTCCGCTTCGAGGCTTGAGGCATCTAGGGTACTATCAGATAGGCTGTATACAAGGGATTCACCTGCTATGCCTATCTGTGCGTTGCTAATATGTACATTGCTAGCTTGGCTGAAGCTTACGGCTGCATTGTCGGCCAGTGCTTGGACAGTCATATTCTGCGTGTCATTTAGCTTTTCTATGGTGCTTATCACGCGGGTGAGATCCAGTGCCGCCTTTAAGGAATCGCCACTCAATGTCATTGTTGTTCCGTCCGCCATGAGGAGGCTGCTTAGCGATAGGCTAGTGGTGACCTCCATATTAGCACCTGCCGAGAGTGTGACTGTATTGAGGTCAGTCCCTGTCCCCAAGGAGAATGAGGCATTATTCACATTGATATTACCACTGCCTGCAACTGCTGTTTCCACCGTGTTGACAGTGCTAGCCCCTGTAAACTGCACGGTGCCAGAACCATCAATAATGAGCGTATCAAAGTCCTCATCACGGTGGAAGTTGAGGGTTCTATCCGCAGCAACATTGAGGGTGGTCGTACCTGTGTCGGCAAAGCTTATATCCGTGTAGATATTGGTGACATCATCTGACGCTGCTACAACAGTAGCACCATCAGCGATATTCACTGTCATAATGTTAGCGTGATTGGTTGTTGTGGTTTGGTTGAATAGGGTGAGGGTAGCGTTATCTACTATATTTAACACGATATCATCTGCCTCTGGGCTGTTTGATACACCGTGTAAACCCTGTCGCAGGATGAGATTGCCACCATCGCTTACGTTAATGATACCCTTGCCGTCTCGTGTAGAAATGCCAGCCATGGCTTCCACAGTACCAGCAATATTCAGTGTATTGGTTGCTTGCAAGTTGGATACCATGAAAGAGCCATCAGAGCCAACTATGCTTGTGGTTGATGCAAGGATGCGCAGGGTGGCACCCGCAGCCACGTCAAGGGTGGTCGCTGTTGCGCCAGATGCGCTCATCAGCAGGCTATTAACCTCGTACACACCTGTTCCTGTAATGCTTGTTGTCTGACCTGTCAGTGCGAGGCGGACATTATCTGTTAGTGTTGCACCATCCCCGACAAAGACTGTGTATCCGCTGGTCGTGCGGGCGTATCGGGTATCTGTTCCGCTAACGCCGCCAACACGTGCCGTGCCAGAGGCTAGTGACAAGCTTACTCCTGCAACTAATTTCCCTGTAATTGTATCCGTTGTTGTGTAGGTGATGCCTCCTATCAGGGCGATGGTGGAATTGGTATTAAAGGTGATTGCGCCAATGTCCCCTATGGCATCGGTATAACCTAATCCCAATGCGGCATCTGCTGCTACTACGGTTGCTCCTGTGCCAAGAGCACCTGCAACACCAATGACCAGCGTGCCAGAGTTGATTTGAGTACCACCTGTATAGGTATTGGCCGTGCTGATGGTGACAATGCCCGTGCCATTCATCACAAGGCTGGTATCACCCGCAATGCTGCCTGCTCCTGTTAGGGTATAATCCTGTGCACCAACAAAGCTCAAGCTGCCTGGAGTGACTGTTCCTGTAATCGTCACTGTACCACCTGTGATAGCGGTATCGGCAGAGCCAAACGTGATAAAATCTCCGTCGCCATAAGTCGCTGTCCCAACTGGAGTATTCCAAAGGGTTGCATCGCCCGTTGCCCATGTTCCGTCACCACCTGCCCAGACGAGGTTTTCAAAGCCAGCGAAGGAGGTGATATTGAGAGTTAGCGTTTTTTCGTCAGGACTGAGCTCCACTGTAAAGACGGATTCCCCCAAACCAGTGGATGTAAATGCTCCTGCGGTGATGACGCCATCAGTGGTGGTCAGGAGTGTGTAACTGCCTACCCTGTCAAAGCCTATTAAATCAAGCGTCGTACCCGAGATATCTAGACCATTATTCGCTGAGATGCTGCTGGTATTGGAATCAAAGAGTATTGTATTATCTAGGTCAAGACTGACATCACTATTGAGTTTTGCCCCGCCCGCACCAATGGTCATATCAGTTGAGATTATACCAGCCCCATTAAGGGTGAGCTCTCCACCATCAATGGAAATATCGCCTGTATAGCCATTCAATCCGGCTGCCGTGGTTATGAGCTGTCCTGTGTTTCCGTCTGCTGTGGTAATTGTTAAATTGCTTGTCCCGCCTAGTGAGGCAACTGTTAATGTGCCACCACGGATTACAGCATCATTACCACCAAGGATTAAAGAAGAGCCTATTGTTAAACCGCCACTTCCCGACATGGAAAAGTCTGTCCCAGTGACATCAAGACCATTGATGGTTGCAGTTACGCCATTTTGCTCAACTTCGGAAAGCTCTAGAAGACGAGATTTGTATGCCTCTCTGACAGTAACAGAAATGGTTCCGCTGTAGTCAGTCATCTTCGCAAAACTCATCCCTACATCCTCAAACTCGAATGCAACACCGTCGATGTCGTACTCTCCTATTCCTAGATTACCCGTACCCGTGATGGATTGGAACTTATAGATGCCACCAAACTTGAAATTAAAGGCACTATCTTGCTTAACTGTTAAATGAGAAAAAGTTACCGTGCGACTTGCTCCTGTGCCAAAGTTTTGATAAGTTCCGCCGTCGAGGGTGACAGCCGTATTGTCATGTGATGTGCCAAAGCTGCGGTGCTCAAATATCGCGCCAGCTGCAATAATAATTTCACTAAAGGCTATATCTACCTGTTCGGCTTCGTTGGATGCGCGTTGACCAAATTGTACCATGCCTTCTCGAACATCCAGTACCCCAGTCATTGCAAAAACAGGTGCGGTTGTAAAACCTGCGGTGAATTGACCACCTAATAGGAGTCTGCCTTCACCCAGCTTTGTCAGCCCACCTGTGCTAATCAGCTGTGTTTCAGCAGTGGTGCCACCAAATATAGCTACAGCTATGTCACCATCTAAGTTAATCGTCAAAGAGTCAACTGTTATATTGTCTCCTAATGTGATGATTCCGCTTTCAGTAAATGTTTGATTTACAGTGCCATTGACACTTGCTGCTGTCCATGTCACATTTTGCGCTAAGGTAGTGGATGTGCAGTAGAGTGAGGAAATAGCTATTAGTGCTAAACGCAATGCCTTGGGAAGCTTAATTTTCATGTGTTTTTTGTGTAATTAGGATGAAGTTTATTATGTCGCACGATTAATAAAAATTGCGAAAGAAATAAGATATCAATCTAATACGTTTTGTCAATAATAAATAATGTTATACGCTTGGCGTTGTATACAATAAAACGACAATGGTATAAGATATTTTTTAGTGTGTTTTATTGAGTTATGCTGCGCTATGGGGTGTTGGTATTGTTAGGCAATGATGACATTTTCTAAATTTTATAGAGTGATTTAACATCAACTCATGGTTTCTTTATCCTTGACATTTGCTATCATATCGCTATCATACCTGCTCATATGAAAGAGCAGATTGCAATTGTACAGTCCGCCGCTCTCGAACAGATAGCTGGCATAGCCTCAATGAAAAGCCTAGAAGAAGCCCGTGTGGGGATTCTAGGTAAAAAAGGTAGCCTCACGCAGCTACAACAGGGGATGCGTGATGTGCCTAAGGAAGATAAGCCCGCTGTGGGCGCCTTGCTCAATGAAGCACGTGCTGCAATTTCTGCTGCCTTGGATGCGCGTCGTGATGCGATTCAGCTAGAGCTGGACGCCCTTGCTGTAGCAGGTATGGATATCACCCTGTCAGGGGCTAGCCTTCATGAAGGCGGTCTGCACCCCATCACCCTAGTGCGTGATGAGGCACTGCGCGCGCTGCGCCGCATGGGCTTTGCGCTGGCAGATGGCCCAGAGATTGAGGATGAGTGGCATTGCTTTGACGCACTCAACACCCCCGAAGACCACCCCGCGCGTAATGAGAAGGATACCTTCTACTTTGACAGCGGTAAGTTGCTGCGCACGCAGACGAGCACGGTGCAAGCCCGCGTGATGGAAAAGCAAGCACCCCCCATACGCATTGTTTGCCCCGGTTCTGCCTTCCGTCGCGACGCTATCGATGCGACACACCTTTCGGCCTTCAACCAGATTGAGGGTCTCTACGTGAACAAGGACGTGAGTGTGGGAGAGCTGAAGGGAACGCTGGAATACTTCCTCAAAGCACTCTTTGGTAGCGAGACCGCGGTGCGCTTTCGTCCCCATTTCTTCCCCTTCACAGAGCCCAGTTTTGAGATTGACGTGCTCTTGCAAGCAGCAGGGCAGGCCCCTCGCTGGATAGAGATAGCTGGCTGCGGTATGGTGAACCCTGCCGTCTTTGAAGCCATTGATGCAGAGACAGGTCGCAAGGATTATGAGGGCATGACAGGCTTTGCCTTCGGTATAGGGCTGGAGCGACTGGCCATGATACGCTGGGGTATTCGCGATATTCGCTTGCTGATAGAAAATGACATCCGCTTCCTCGCTCAATTCCAATAATTTAAACTTTTTTTATATATGAATATTTCATTAAACTGGCTGGCTAGCTACATAGACCTAGAGGGTCTCGATACACAGGAAATGGCTGATATGCTCACCTTTGCGGGCATAGAGGTAGAAGGCATCGAGGAGCGCGGTATCAACCATGACCTCGTTGTTGTAGCTCGCGTGATGGAAAAAACGCCTGTAGAGGGCAGTGACCATCTCAATGTCTGTCAGGTGGATGCTGGTGAAGGCGCGCTGCGCCAGATTGTCTGCGGGGCGAGCAACTATGTCGTTGGTGACCTCGTGCCCTGCGCCTTACCAGGGGCAGTGCTACCTGGTGACTTCACCATCAAAGAAGGCAAGTTGCGCGGACTCGCCAGCAATGGTATGCTTTGCTCTGCCTCGGAACTGGGGGCAGTGGATGCAGAAAACGGTCTCTGGATTTTACCCGCTGATCTGACAGTTGGTACGCCCGTGAGGGAATTCTTGCCCACGGACACGCTTTTTGAACTAGAAATTACGCCCAATCGCCCTGACTTGCTGAGTCACTGGGGTATGGCGCGAGAGCTTGCAGGCATCACAGGTCGCCAGCTCAAGGACGACCCTGCTGCTGCCATCACAGAGCAGCTGCGCACCGTGGCAGCTGGGGAGAGCATCACGCTTTCCTCCCCAGAGCTTTGCCCCCTCTACACCGCCACCACCATCAAGGGGGTGAAGGTAGGCCCCTCGCCAGAGTGGTTGGCAGATCGCCTGACAGCCATTGGCCTGCGTCCTATTAACAACATCGTTGACATCACCAACTACGTGCTCTTTGAACTGGGTCACCCCCTGCATGCCTTTGATGCAGCAAAGATTGCTGGTGCATTGGACGTGCGCAAGGCGACAGAAGCAGAAGTCTTTACCAGCCTCATGGGTGATGAGTACAGGCTGGAGAAGGAAGAACTCCTCATCTCTGATAGCTCTGGTGCAGCACTTGCACTAGGCGGTATCATGGGTGGACTGGATTCTGGCGTGACAGAGCAGACCACGGACATTGTCCTTGAGGCAGCTTGGTTCGAGCGCAGCAACATACGCTTTAGCTCCCGCCGCTTGGCCTTGAGTTCTGATTCCTCCTACCGCTTCGAGCGCGGCACCTCACCATGGAGCGTTCTGCGCACAGCGGCACGCGCCATACAGCTGATAGAAGAAATCACAGGCGGTGTTGCAGAGCCCACCCGCATTGCAGGGCAAGCCCCCTGCCTCGTTGATGAAAGCTGCGCCACCACCGCCACCGTTTTGGAGCAGGGTAGTGATGCCAAAATCTATTATGCCATTGACCAAGTGAATTTGGACTGGTCAGAGCTAGACCGCATGACGCAGGGCAGCGTGCCTCATCAGGAGGCTATCGCCATCTTGCGCCGCCTCGGTCTGCGCGACATAGACACAAAGGGTAACTGGGATTGCCCCCCATGGCGATTGGATCTCAAGCGCAGCTGTGACCTCTTGGAGGAGATTATCCGCGTCTACGGACTTGATAACATCCCTTCAGTTTACACATCCGTCTTTGTAGAGGAAAGCAGCCATGACCGTAACCATGACTTCCGCATGGGGCTGGCGCGCAAGCTAGCTGGCGCGGGCTTCTGGGAGGCGCAGACCTTCAAGCTCATTTCCGATAACAGCGTTGACCCCACCATAGCACACGTGGGCTACGCCTTCCCCTTCCGCCCCATGCAAGAGGGCGACATCATTCGCGTGGCTCTGCCCATCAGTGAGGATCATAGCACACTGCGCCCCTCTGTTGCACCGGGTCTCCTCTCTGTGGCCGTGCGTAACATCAATCAGGGCATGGAAAGCGTGCGCCTCTTTGAGATGGGGCGTACCTTCCGCAACACAGGCGGAGGCAAGGGACGCGACATAGAGCTGGAGGCAATAGGCATACTCCTAGCAGGTAAAAAGACCCCTGCTAGTTGGAGTAATCTGAAGCCCGAGGACTGTGACT
This sequence comes from uncultured Akkermansia sp., assembly GCA_964371795.1. Lineage (GTDB taxonomy): Bacteria > Verrucomicrobiota > Verrucomicrobiia > Verrucomicrobiales > Akkermansiaceae > Akkermansia. The sequence continues at coordinate 10,467 of CAYJON010000038.1, forward strand.
TTGCCGACCTACGCGCCGTAGTAGAGCTGCTTGTACCCCGTGCGGAAATCTCCTTTAGCCCCGCAAAGCCACGCCCCAATACCGCCATGGGAGCGGATGTCTACATCAATGGACAGCATTGTGGTTACTTTGCCCGCCTCTCACTGGACGCCTGCCGCAAGCTGGGTCTCCCCGAGGACACCAACTACACAGGACTGGAAATACGCAAGCTGCAACAGGTGGCACAAGCCCCCTTCAAGGTGCAGGATCTCCCACAATTCCCTGGTTCTAGCCGTGATGCTTCCTTAGAACTGCCCCGCGCTATCCTCCATGCCGATGTGATGAAGGCCATAGCCAGTGCAAAGCAAAAACTGCTTGTGAGCTACCAGCTCAAGGATATCTTCACTGACGATAGTGGTGAAAAAATCGCCAGCGACCGCAAGGCGATGACCTACACCTTCCTCTACCGCGACGCGAAGAAGACACTGACCGCTGCCGAGGCCGATGCTGCCCATCAGCAAGTACTTGATACACTGAGCCGCCAGCTCAAGGGGCTCAACTTCCGCTAAAAAAACATGGGCAGGCCCAATAAACCCATCAACGTGAGGCGAACCGATATCATGAAAAAGGTATCGGGCATCGTCGCCTCACACTACGATAGCCAAATAATAGAGGACATTGCGCAGCATGATAACATACTGCACTGCGAGAATATAGAGATACATCTCGCCTCTGCCTTTGGTTTTTGTGATGGGGTGAGGCGTGCGATAGACCTCGCCTATGCGACAAGGGAAATGTTTCCCACGGAGCGCATCTGGCTCATAGGAGAAATCATCCATAACCCAGCGGTCAATGCCCATCTGGATGCCTTGGGGCTGCAACGCCTCCCTTGGCAGACGGGCTCTCCAGACTACGACCAAATGCAGAGTGGTGATGTCGTCATCATCCCTGCCTTTGGTGTGACCGTGGCCATGCGCCAGCTTTTTGAGCAAAAGGGACTGCGCATTGTAGACACCACCTGTGGACACGTCGTCAGGGTGTGGAGAAAGGTGCAAAAATATGCCGCAAATGGCATCACCAGCATCATACACGGCAAGCAAAAGCACGAAGAGAGCATGGCAACCGCCTCCCACTCCCGAGGCAACGCGGGGGATGGCAAGTTCCTCATCATCTTTGATGAAAAGGAAGCGCAGGCACTCGCTGATACCATCACTGGGAAGATGAGCTATGAAGACTTCTTGCAGTACTTCAAGGGTTCTTATTCTGTCGGTTTTGTGCCAGAGTTGGATTTGCTAGGAATAGGCATAGCCAACCAGACCACCATGCTCAAGGACGAGACGGCGCGCATCCAGCAGATGCTGCATGATGCTGTGATGCAGCGTGATGGTGACACAAGGCGATTCCATGTTTGCGACACTGTGTGTGGGGCAACACAGGATAGGCAAAACGCCCTCTATGAACTATTGGACAAGCAACTGGACTTCATGTTCATCGTTGGCGGTTACAACAGCTCCAACACCACACACTTAGCGCATATAGCAGCGGAGCGCGTGCCTACCTTCTTTGTGAAATCGGCAGAATGCCTCCTCTCCGCGGAGGAATTGAGGGCCTTTGATTTGCAGGCCAAGGAGGAGAGAATCTTCTCCTTCCCCGTGCCACTACAGGATAAGGAAAAGCAGTGGCGCATTGGCATCACTGCGGGCGCTTCCTGCCCAGCCAACGTGATAGAAGGCGTTATCACAAGGCTATTGGAACTGCGCGAAAGCGCGTAGGGAACTTCACGCACAAGGAACTGCTCCTCCTCAGTGTATACTTGCATCTTACTCTAACTCATGCCATGGTGTAGTCTTTACTTATCCTGTAACATGAGAATAGAGAAATATGAATACACCCACCGCATTAGACATATGCAACCTCGCCTTGGCAAAACTCGGAGAATCCCCCATTACGGAACTCACTGCCAACGGTAGTCCGGCCACCCGACAATGCTACCTCCATTACCACCCCACACGCAGAGAGCTACTCTGTGCGCATCGTTGGACCTTTGCCGCAAAATTGGTTGAGCTACAGAGCTCTGAGGCATCAAGTCCCCACTGCCTACTAGCCCACACCCTGCCACTGGACTGCCTGCGCGTGCTCAGCGTGAACCAGAATCACTGGGAACTAAGAGGACGCAGCGTTTACACTAGAGATAGCACCATCAAGCTACTCTACACCTATGACTGCGAAGATGTGGAACTCTTTGAACCACTCTTCATAGACGCGCTGGCAACGCGATTGGCCTACAAGATGTGCATCTCCTTGACAAGCAGCAGCACTCTTAAAGAAAGCCTAGCGCAGGAATACTCCCGCGTCGCACTACCCAACGCCTCGCATTTTAACGCCGTGCAATCGCACTCTAACGATAGTCACCCCCTTTACAAACTCTGGAAGGGAGTGAATCATGATGATGACGATTGCTAGAAAGACCCACCCCCGTATCAATGAGAAAAAAGCATCTCAGCATCAGTGAGAAAAGAGATTGGCTCGCCTCACTCTTTCGAGACACAACAGGCGAGATAAGTCAGGCCGAGAAATTCAAGGCCATGGTAGAAGACACGCGCCTCGCCATGCTCAGCGAGGAAAAAGCAGCTAGTAAGAGCAGTAAAGCGGATAAGAGCGATGAGCCGCAGATACAGCTCATCGAGCTACTATCGCATCTACCTAATAAATAATGGGACTTCTGAATTCTCGTCATTCAAAATAAGCTAATCTGAAAAATCAGCTCACGAGAAATTAGAAGTCCCCTAAGATAAAAAAAGCAGAAGAAGTTTTCTTCTGCTTTTTAACTTTTTAACAGCCACCTTTTTTCCTCATCAGCGAAAATTTATTATTTCCCAGAAGTACTTAAATGCGTGACCTTCGCTCTGAGGAGTACCGTTCCTGATAGGATTACGGTATGCGCGCCAATTAGCGTACAGCACGGTAAATGAGCCACACTGCGAGAATGGCAACGATGAAGGGCAGTAACTTGAAGGCAACAATGCCGACAAGAACAATCATTGCCACAATAAAGACCAGCAGGAGAATGAGTCCGAGAATACTGCTCCATGATAGATTGGAGAGTAGAGCGCGTAGCAGGGAGGGATTTTTTTGTTTTTCTTCTTCTTCGCGCAGATCGACATTTTGCAACTCGCGCCAGGTGGAGGACTCGGCGCGACGCACCCAGGTATTATTCTGGATTTCGCCCTGTTGGCGCAGGCGGAGTAGGTCGGTTCCGTTGACGGGACCTATCTTTTTTTCTCCTGTATCGTAGTAATACTTGCGTGCCATATCTTTCTGGAGGAATTGTAGCGGAGAGTGGGGGATACTGCAATCAAAAAACATGACATGAGGAGCGAGAGGCGCGTATTCCTGCGCGATAGCGTTTGATGAGATTCCGAAGAACTTAGTTCTTCGGGGCACTGGCAGGTGCAGGGCGACGCTGTATTGAAAAAACCTGCTTAGGCTCTTTCGTCCTAAGCAGGTTAATTTTCTTTTATCTAAGATGAATCCTAGTCTTCAATAATAAGTCTGAAGCCTACGTTAAAGACTGGTTGATGCGGATAGTACTCCTTGCGGCTATGCGCAGTGGAGCGTATGGGGCGCTCAATAAATGATCCACCACGTACTACACGTGCCTTATCATCACCACTGCGCGTCCACTCCGCCACGTTGCCATGCATGTTATAAAGTCCAAATGGATTGGGGCTATAACGCTTGCCTCCAACTGTGACGAGCTCTCCATCATCAACATTCACTTCCTTGGGCAGGTAGGTGTACTGCTTGTACTTGTATGCCGATGGTGGCATGGGTTGCGGATTCACGCCGTGTACCGCAAATTTGAGTGTGGTCTTGTCAGCAAGATTCTCCATCTTGCCAAAGTCCACGGTGCTATCACCATACCAGAAGTCCTTGTCGCTTCCTGCACGGCATGCCCATTCCCATTGCTGTTCTGTGGGTAGGCTAATCTTCAAACCGGTCTTGGCACTAAGCAGCTTGGCGTAGTTTTCTGCATCCAAGTAGCTGAGACGTATTGCTGGCTGCTCTGGTCGGTTGGCGTCATAACCTGGTACGACGTGGTCTTTCCACAGCTGGTCTGTGAATTTGCTGTCATGCTTAGGCATGAGGGCTCTCATCTGTGCGTTGCTTACTTCCAACTCTGACATCCAGAAGGGCTTTTCAATATGCACGATTTGTGGACGTGCATCAGGTTCTCCTTCTGCGCTGCCCATGATGTAAGATCCCGCTGGGATGCGTACAAAGTCCATGTGGACGTTGGGGGCTACTTCTACGCTCTTGCGGTTTTCACCCAGCTTTGCTTGCATTTGCTTTGCCTGCTCTGCATTGAAGGGCCAGTTTTTCACCTTGAGGTCTGGCATCTCTGCGCTCGCCTTGAATTTAGGCATGACGGGCTCTATGGGAGGTGCTGCTTTGAGTGTCTGGGCGTAGTCTTCGATTTCCTTTTTCCAGTCGACACCAGAGCCTTGGGCGTACTTGTTCTTCAATTCTATGCGGCGATGGTACTGCTCTCCGCCGTGACGGACGAAGGGCATCATGGTGGCCTTGTTGTGATTGAAGTTGCCACGGTAGGGGGCGTTAAAGCCTATCCAGTGGTAGATGGTGCGCCATTCTTTGTCAGTGAGTTCGACGTTGTAGTGTCCTTTTTTGAGGAGGCGTACCAATTCACTGGTGTTAGGATGGTATTCATAGGGCTTGAGCACAGCGAGGTCGCCTTCACCACCCTGTCTGTGGACAAATGGGTGTAGGTTGATGTAGGATGTGCCAAAGCCTAGGTTATCTTTCTTGCCACCACGGAAGTCTGCTACTCCCTCAAGGCTGCCGTCATGGCAGGCTATGCAGGCGCGGTCAAGTATGGGCTGGATTTCCAGATCAAAGGTGAAGGAGCGCACGCCGCCTTCGGGGGCTTTGAGTGCTGATGGCTTCTTCTTGGAGGCGATGACGCGTCGTGGGATGACGATTTGATTTTGGTTTTCATGGCAACCAACACAGGATACGATTTCCCCAGGTTGACCTGTTACCCAACTGCGCATCCATTGGATTGCTGCTCCATCTTCATCAAGGGGCTGCATGGATATGGGGGTGTTAGCAGGTGCTTTGAAGATGACGGAGCCGTCTTCTTCCACGTCCACTGTTCCCAGAGTACGCTTGATGTCCCAGCCAGATTGAATGCCCTGCCAGTCATGGTCAGACTGGGTTTGGATGTAGGCATATTCGTAGGCGTAGATGCGCAGCTTTTTGACTGTGCCGCGTGGTACGCCTTGCAGACCTTCACCTTCATAAATGTCTTGGATGAAGAAGGTGGCTTCCTTGTCCGCGAGGTTGACGCGATCAGGTATGGGAGGAGGGGTGGGTGTGGGGCGAATGAGGGTGGGGCTGATGAAGCCAGAGTCATCCATTTGCATCACGCAGGTGATGTTGTCAAAGACGTCAACCAAGTAGATGCCCCAAAGGGATTGAGGGGAGAGCTTTGCTGCGACGAGGAAGAATTTATCATCCACGACAGAGGGGCTGAGGAACTGTGGCCACACGCCATCGACGAGGTGATCCTTGATTTCCTCTTTGATGGGGCGCTTGCTGTGGAGGATCTCCTGTGTCATACCAGCTGCTCCGTTTCGACCCTTAGATGGATCAAAGAGGATGAGTCGTCCAGAGCGCACGACGCCATGGTGACCCGAGATAACACCAATAAAGGCAGAAGCATGCCCTGGTAGGGGTTGAATATCAAAGGTACTATTGGGGAACATGCTACCACTACCGTACAGAGCCTTGTTTTCTGTACCATCGGGGTTCATGTGCATGACGATGCGGGAGTAGTAGTGGGTGAGGTCCGTGTACTCCCAGCGTGTGTACATCACACGACCATTATTCATAATGGTGGGATTCCAGTTGGAGTCTTGGTCAAAGGTGATGCGGCGAATGTTCTTGTCCTTTGGGGTGTAGAGTACAAGGTTGGATACGGCGTCATCGCCATTCACGCAGGGTACACCGTTGTAACCTATGCTGGAGTTGGCGAGGATGCGTCCATCGGGCAAATAGGTCGCGTCAAAGAAGTCCAAATCCACTTCATCATGGAGAATAACTTCTTGGGTTTTGCCGTCGTCTAGCTGTATTTCGTAGACGTTGAAGAGTTTGTCTTCGGGGCGTGCTTGGGTGAACAGGGCGCGCTTTCCATCCCAGTGAAGGCGTAGATTGGCAAGAGGGCTACCATTTTGTGGGCGGTAGAGCTCTTTCAATGTGCTGCCATTCTGTCCAGTTTTTACTTCTACTAATGAGGCGTTAAAGCCATCACGTCGGCTATCAATTTGAGAACTCCAGTTATTGGGTGCTGTGCCCATGGCTGGTGGGTTCATGGATCTGGCCTTGTCGCCTGCTTGAAAGCGTGTTGCGATGATGCTGCCATCCTTGAGCTGCGGGTGCGAGAGGAGGATGCGACGCTTTAGATCCAGCGCGAGGCTGGCACGCTTGACGGATTCTTCATTGCCAGTTGCTAGGTCTTTAAAGCCTTGTTCAAATAATGTTTTCAATTGCGCAAAATCGCGCTCGGCAGAAGTGGCATCAAAGCCTTTCATCTTTTTCATATCAGCTATAGCATTTGCAATGCTTTCTAGCTTTGTCCAGCGTAGCTCTTCATTCAAGTCGCGCCACTGCTGGTTGTTTCCCATAACAAAACCAGAGGAGCAGAGCATGATAAGCATCAGCTGCCTCAGGTGCAAGTTACAGTTTTTTTGTATAATTTTTATTAGGGTATTCATAAGAACTCGAACCCTAATACTAACATTCTGGTCCTGTAAAGCAAGCTTTTTTTTCTATAAAATATCTGCGCCTTGTAATATTAAATGCGACAGCCTGCACGACACTTCGATTAACCGTAA
>CAYJON010000039.1:0-17199 GCA_964371795.1 uncultured Akkermansia sp.
ACCCAGCAGGACTCTGTCCTGCACCTGCAAGGGCTCTGCCCTTGACCCGCCCAAGGTCAGTGGACCTTGGGAATCCATCGAACGCAAGCGCAGGTCAATACCTGTTTTTCAATCAAGACGACCTCTTCGTACGGCTGTCCGTTCTCGTGCTGCTCCTCTTCACAGAGTTCAACGCCTTCAGATAGGTAGGCTGCGAGCAAAGCTCTATCGCCACCGGTGTCCCACGCCTCACGTAACGATACAAATCCACGATGTCATGACTGCGCATGCGTATGCACCCATAGGATGCAGGGTAGCCTATCTTCTTCTCCTCCGGTGTGCCATGGATGAAGATTCCGCGCTTTCCAGAGTTCTTGTTGTTCGCTTCCACTCCACCCAGTCTGATGATGCGTGTGACGATGGGGTCGCGTCCTGGGCTGTTCTTGGCTACGATTTCTCCCGTGGGTCTCCCACGCTTGAAGACCATGCCTATGGGTTGCCCGTCTCCTACCTTGCTGCTCACTCTATGCAGTCCATAGGGTGTCTGGTAGCTGTTGTGCTTTGCACTGAGTCCATACTTGGAGCTGCTAATCGGGTATTCCCTGACTTTTTTTCCGTTCTGAATGAGGGTGAGTTTCTGGTCGCGCAGGGTGATGGCTATGCCTGTGCTGACGACTGACTTGGGTGCCTTGTCGGGCCCTGTCTTGTAAAAGCCGCCAGAGCTACACGCGCTTAGTATAGCAAGTCCAATGAAGAGTATGCAAAATCTAAGACCTAATGTGTAACCCATGATTCAATGCGGTGCTAAGTGCTGGAGATGTAATTAGATTTTTGCCTGTGCCTTGCGCTTCTGGGATGCTGATTCAATGAGGCGCATCATGGAGGCTGTGCCTGTGTAGAAGAAGCCTAGGAAGGGCAGCATCAGGAAGAAGCCTAAGAAGTCACCTGCCATGAGCTTGATTACCTCTATGGCTGCAAAGAAGCACCCGAAGAGTAGTTCCAGTACAGGGACGATGATTGATTTGAGTGCCTTGTATCCGCTGGAACGCTTTTCAATGGAGAGTGTGCCTTCGCTGGATTCTCCAAACTTTGGCGTGCGGACGAATTCGCTGGGCTTTCCAAAGACTGCTTCCAGGACGGCCTTGGCGTTGTTGACGCCCATGCCTACACCGAGCGCGAGGAGGGGGATGACAAGGAAAAATACTGTCCACCAACGCTTCGGGCGTACGATGATTTCTGCAGCGACGTAGAAGACGCATACGGAGAAGGTGGCGAAGAAGAAGAGGGAGAAGGTGACGAGAAGCATCTGCCATGACTGCCAGTCCCATGCGCCTGTTGGGGCGACGAGGTTTGTCGAGATGGGTATGACGAGGAAGCAGAGCAGGATGAGTGCTAGGTAGGAGTAGTTGCAGGTGAGGTGCGTGGTTGCTTCCATCTTTGCCTTGAGGGGGGCATTGGAACGCCAAATGTCGATGAGCATCTTTTGGCAGACTTGGATGCAGCCCTTTGTCCAGCGGTGTTGCTGGGCTTTGAAGCCGTCTATGTCTTCTGGTAGTTCCGCAGGGGTGACGTAGTCGTTGAGGTAGACAAAGTTCCAACCCTTCATCTGCACGCGGTAGGAGAGGTCCATGTCCTCGGTGATGGTGTCATGTTCCCAGCCACCACCGTCTACGATGGCGCTCTTTCTCCAGATGCCTGCCGTGCCGTTGAAGGTGAAGTAGCGGCCAGAGCGGTTGCGTACTGTTTGCTCTAGGGCAAAGTGACCATCAAGGAAGATGCTTTGCAGGCGGGTGAGGAGGTTTTTGTTACGGTTGATGTGTCCCCAGCGTGTCTGCACCAAGGCAATCTTGGGGTCGTTGAAGTAGGGCATGCAGACTTTGAGGATGTCAGCTTCGGGGCGGAAGTCTGCGTCGAGGATGAGTAGGTACTCGCCCTTTGCGTGGGGGGTGGCTTCTTCAAGAGCACCTGCCTTGTAGCCTGTGCGGTCGGTGCGGTGGATGCACTCCATGTCAAACCCCTGTGCGCGGTAGTGTGCCGCCCACTCTTCGCAAATCTGCGTTGTGTCGTCGGTGGAGTCGTCCAGTAGCTGAATTTGTAGCTTGTCCTTGGGGTAGTCGATGGCAACTACCTTTTTGAGTAGACCTTCTACAACAAATTTTTCGTTGAACATGGGCAACTGGATAGTTACCAATGGCAGTTCATCCCATTGACCTGCTGGCTGTGGGATATTCTTGCGGTGTATGATATAGAGTATGACCATCATGAGGCGATGGAAGCCGTAGCCAGACATCCCTATGAGAACCAAGAAGTAGGAAACAAGCCAGAAAAAATTAAACCATTCCATGATATAGTGAGGATTGAAGTGATGGGTTGTGGTGCATCAGAGAAGATTACACTTGACGCGTGCGCGATATTATTATACCCTCTGTTTAAAGTCAAGCCAAAAAATGGTAGACCGCTCATTTTTTTAAACATTTTATATTTGCTATGTTATTATCAACTAAAGTACTACATTCATATATTTGCTTCACCCTAGCCCTCAGTAGTATGGGGCTATCCAAGGAGATGGATGAGTCGGTGGAAATCAGTGATGGTATCCCCAGCTTTATCTTAGAAGAGGATGAAGATCGCAGTCATGGTGAAGTGCCTGCACTTTTTCGTGATGATGCCTTGCTCGATGACTCTCATGCCAACCAAGAATTGGGCGTGAATGTCTACACCGCACCCTCTATCAGCAAGATTTTTGCCCAATTGGAGGGACTGCCTCCCATCCCCGATGATAGGGTCTTGAGAAATAGACCAGAGCAACTACCTACCGTTGTTGGTAAGCTTGCGATGGAGTTGGGCTTTTTGCTGGCAGATGGCTTTATTGCGGTGCGCAGTGGTCGCATGAATGATATTAAGCCCATTGCCCTCGATTTGTCACGCTACGGCAAGGCGCTGGGCGTGGGTGATAAGATGAATACGCATTCTGCCAGTCTTTTGGAGCAGGCGGAAAAGGGCTTGTTGCGTCAGTTCAAGGAAACCTTGGCTGCGACGCAGGCGGATGTGAATAGTGAGCTGAGCTCGCTGCGCGATCCTGACCTTTCGCACCTTATAGCCTTGGGCGGTTGGATACGTGCGCTGACGGCATCGACCTCTGCCTTGGATGCAGAGTTTGACGCAAAGAAGGCGGCTATTCTCTTTTACCCCGATGCTCCAGAGTACTTTGCAGAAATTCTTTCGGGTATTAACCCAGACACAGCTAGCAAGATTGAGAGCGCGAAGATGATAGAGCTACTCAACCAACTCACAGAGAAGATGACCCTCAAGCAGGATGCCGTGCCTACCCACCAACTCGTGAAAGATATCTTGCTGCTATCCGAGCAGCTTTCCACTCTCGCGGTTGGAAAGGGTAATGAGTTCTAGTTTGCCGCAGTGCTGATGCAGATATCTGATGCCAGCAAGTTGCCAGAGTACGATGCCTTGCAAGTACGGCTGGTGCCCTTGCAGTTGCGCCGATTGGCGCAGAGCACGGAGGGGGCGAATCATGAACTCATCTTTCGCCTCTCCTTGATGAATAGGAGCAAACGCAGCTTGGTGCTTCTCGGTCGCAAGTGGACTATGAAGGGCGAGGCGGGCATGCGCTACCTCATAGAAGGAGAGGGGGTTTTTAACCAACACCCCTTGCTGGAATCAGGGGCGGTTTTTTCTCTGGCAGGCAGGCTGCATTTGCGACAGGGCGTGCGTCAGATTGATTTGCGTCTCTTTGGGCGTGATTACCGCCTAGCTCCCTTTATCAGTCCTGCACATTCTTTGACCCTGTCTTAAGGGGACCTTGCAAAATTAGTATGAGAAAAATGTTGATGTAGAAATCAAGCGTTGCAGCATGCCTTTTGGCGCATTTTGGCGATAATTTGCAGCTTTTTGGGCTTACATAGCTCGCTATGCGCACCCAAACGCCACAAATTCTCATCCAAACTGCTGCCAAAATTCAAAGCTGCTAATTTTGCAAGATCCCCTTAATTGCTGCGCGCGGCGACTAAGGCTATATCGTAGCCAAAGATGTCTGTGAATAGGTCTCCTTTGGAGCGCAGGGAGATGTTTTCCATGCTCAAGTCACGCACATCGGGTATGATGATTTCGATGAGTTTTGGGTGCAATTGGACGCTGAATTCTGTAATGCGTGAGGCATGCGACCTCTCCATGGCATCCGCAACGCGTAGCAGGGCTGCAAGCTTTTGCACACGCAGGCGGTCTTTTTCCTCCATTTCTGCATAAAGTCTTAACTTGGTCGTTGGTGCGCCATGCCTATGGTAGCGTGCCAGTAGGGCGATGATTTCTACGTCCACCCGCGATAGTCCAAAGTGCTCTGAGTTGAGGATGATGTATTGGCTATGATGGTGATGGCTCTTGGGGTTGATGTAAGAGCCCACTTCATGCAGGATGGCTGCTACTTGCAATAGTAGTCTGTCGTGTGAGTGTAGTCTATGGAGGTCTTGCAGTTGGTCAAAGAGTTGCTTGCAGAGGTGGGTGACATGGTCGCCATGGCTGTTGTTGGCAACAAAGCGCGTGGCGAGTAGGCGGGAAAAGTGTAGCACTTCTTTTTCCAAGGCGCGGCTTTGCTTTTGGCTGGGCATGAGGGTGCGCAGGTAGCTGAAGTCGTCTTTTTCTCCGTAGATGTAGAATTGCTCTTTGCCTATGAGTTGGGCAAAGAGTTGGTAGAAGATGAGGGTGGGCAGGTGGCTGCGTACGTTGGCATAGTGTAGCCCGTAGCGTTCTACGCGTTGGTTGATGCTGCTTTGGGCGACTTCGTCAATATAGTTTGTCAGCTCGCTGAGGTGGTAAAGTTGCTCTTCCCCCCTGAGGCCACGTATCTGTTGGAATTCTGGCGTGAGGATGAGGATATTATCGGGGTCTACCCCAAAGCGGTGGACATAGTCGTGCCCTATGTCCTCGATGACCCCGCGCAGATGCTCTACTATCATGTAGGGCTCATCGCGGTGCTGAACCTGCGTGCCTTCGCTGAGGATTTCGGCCGTGCGGTAAGAGCCTGTACGGTAGCGGGCATAGTAGGTGAGGCGGCGTTGCTCAAAGACCATGACGCGTGTGTTACCAGGACCTACATGGAGGAGGAGTACACGCTGTTCTTTGAGTTGCTTGTGCTGGTTGAGGGCAGAACGCGCATGGAGGTAGAGTAGGCGTGTCATCTCCCCATCATCCATGACCTGTATGCGCAGCTGGCAAGCAATGTGGACGCGGTTGATGAGGGTGTCGAGGTTTTCTATATCCATGAAGATATTGGACGCACGCAGCTCTACCTGCACAGGACCAGCTAGGCGGTATTCTTCAAGGAGGTTCTGGTACTCATTAATGATGCGTACGCAGAGTCCCATGGTGTTGCGCGTGAGTCTGGTTTTTGAAAATATCTCATGCGCAAGATCAAGGGGTTGGGAGAGGGTGTCGAGGATGCGCGCCTTCCCCCCCTCGCTGTTGCGCGAGGTGACGAGCATGGAGATGGAGCTCGCGCTCAAAAAGATAACGGCCTGCATGTCGGCGCATATTCCGTCTGTTGTGGGGGAAGGCATGATGCTTTTGTTGTGAGGGTTTATGTGGAGCTAGTGCCCGCGAGGTCGAGGAGGATTTTGCCACCACGGTATTCCTGCTGGGCGTGGGTGACGGCTTCGACAATATCGCTGAGGGGGTAGATGCGGTCAATGGCTTGGGATAGCTTTCCTTCTGCCATGGCGTCGGCGAGATTGCTGTAGGCTTCGCGTACCTGTTCGAGGGAGGCGGTCTTGAGCCATTCTGTACACCAGAGTCCTTTGAGGGTGATGTCTTTGAAAATCAGCCAGCCGTTGGGTACCTTGATGCTCTTCTTGCTCATTGCGCCAAAGGTGACCATGGTGCCGTGGGCGGAGAGCATGTCCATGAGGCGCAGTGCGCTTTCTCCGCCAACGCAGTTGGAGGCAAGGACGGGGCGCGCGCCATTGAGGGTGGCGAGGGTTTTCTTGACGATGTCTTCTTCATCCTCACCAATGACGATGTCTGCGCCTAGGGCGGTGAGCTCATCGCGCAAGAGCTCTGGGCGACGGACAAAGTTGATGGTGTGTACGCCCATGGCGCGTGCTAGCTGGATGACACAGCGTCCCACGCCAGAGTTGGCGGCGTTCTGTACAATCCAGTCACCTGCTTTGAGGTTGACAAATTGGGTGAGTGCCAGATAGGCGGTGAGGGGGTTGACCTTGAGCATGGCTAGCTGGAAGGGGTCAACATCATCGCGCACCTTGAGGAAGGAAGTGGCGGGGGCTTGCATGTGGCTAGTCCATGTGCCGACGCCTTCGAGGAGGATGACATGGTCGCCTGTGGCAAAGTCGGGCGATGCGCTTTCCTCCACGACACCAACGCCTTCTAATCCAGCAATGGAGTCTGGTAGCTGGGGCTTGAGACCGTAGACGCCTTGGACAAAGTTGATGTCAGCGGGGTTGACAGGTGCGGCGAGCATGCGCACGCGTATGTTCCCTTCTGTTAAAGGGGGGAGATTTTTTTCCTTCACGCAGAGGACGGCTTCTGGCTGTCCGCACTGGTCGAAGCTAGCATAGGGGGTGCTTGAGGTATGATTCATGTTGCCTTAGTTTACCCCACAAGCGGCTCAGGGGTCAAGCATCATCTTGCTTGCCCTTGTCTTCTGGGGCTAACTCATCTGCCTCGTTATTATGACCTTCAAAGAGAGGGCGGTAGGTGGGTAGTTTCCAGTTCATGGAGATGGCTGCAACACGTAGCCCTATGATGATGATGACAGAGCCGAAGTAGCTTATCCAGTGTGGGACGGCAATTGCCTGCATGCCGAGGTAGGCCAAGCAGCCAAGAAGTCCAGCAGTCGCATAGAACTCCCCAGGTCGGAAGACATAGGGAACATTGCCCGTCAGCACGTCACGCAGAGCACCCCCAGCAACACCAGTGCAAACCCCCATGCCTATGCTAACCACGGAGTCGCAGCCCGCGAGCTGCGCCTTGGACATACCTAAAATAGTGAAGAGAGCCATGGCAAAAGCATCTGCTAGGCGGATGGTTCCCACTGGTAGCTTGACAAATCGCGTGATGAAAAACACGACAAGAGAGGTGAAAATGGCGCAGTAAAGGAAGATAGCTCCGTCTGGCATGGTCCAGTAAACCTTGATGCCTTCACCTGCTGCGTTGGTGTATCCAGTGAGAACAATGTCGCGCAGTGTTCCTCCTCCCAAGGCAGCGATGGTGCCGCAGCAGACCACGCCAAATACATCCATGCGCACACGCGAAGATGCGGTTGCGCCACCCAGTGCGCCAACAATGGTGGCGAGAATAGCGCAGGCGATAAAGAGACCGTGATTGTACCATTCTTGCGTATCGCGCAAGGCTTCTAGGGTGACTTCGGGGTTAATCATGATGGGATAATTGTGGGGTTAGTCTTGATTGGCTTCCATTTCTTGGGAGCGTGTTTGTGCGGCACGGCAGACATCCTGCCAAGAATTTTTGATATCGAGAGCGTTGAGGCGGCGCAGCGCGAAGAGTGTGACGCCATTGGGTGAGGTAACGGCATTGCGCAGGGTTTTAGGATCTTGTTGTGTTTCCAATTGTAGGCTAGCTGCTCCTCGCATAGCAGAGGATGCAAGTTGTAGCGAGAGTTCTCGGCTCAAGCCCATTTGTTCTCCCACCTGCTGCATGGCGTCTAGTAATTCATAAAAGTAGGCGGGAGAGCTGCCAGCTAGCGCGATGAGTGCATGGATTTGGGATTCATCCTGTAGCTCTATCGCGAGCCCAAGGGGGGCAAGCAGTTGGTGACACAGTGCGGCATCTTCGGCGGTGGCGTGTTTTCCTCTGATGTAAGCCGTTGTGCCAACGAGGCTCGCTACAGCGGTGTTGGGCATGGCGCGCATGAGGCGGCTGCCGGCAGGCGCGTGTTTTTCCAAATCGCAAAGTGGGACACCTGCTGCCAAAGAGACAAACAAGGCTGGCTGCTTAACACTGCCTAAGATGGGGAGAATATCCCAAGGTTTTACAGCAAGAAAGACAAGATCCGCTCCGAGGATGGCCTTATCAATATCTTGTGTCTGATGAATATTTGTTGTATGCGCTTCAAGTTCTGCGCAGAGCTTGGTGAGCTTTTCGGTGCTTCTGTTGCAAAGCATGAGATTTAACGAGGGTAGTGCTCGCGCAAGCCCTTTTACTAGAGCTGCCCCCATATTTCCGCATCCTATTACGCTTACCCGCATGTCTGCATTGTAGCGAAAGCTGTGACCCTGTCAAGACTCCTTTCAATACAAGTTGGATTTGCGCCAAACAATGTAGCAATGACAGGGCGATATCCAAGTGTTGCTGATGCATAGTTATCTAACGAAAGTACTTATTTATGAAGCATAGGGCTAGTAAAATGGTAGGATAAATGCGGTAAATCTTTGTCAAAAAAGCTAAAAAATAGAATAAAATGCAAAATTATGCTTGCCAAGTGCCATATCTTGTGTTAATTTAATTGTGCAACGCGGGTATAGCTTAGTGGTAAAGCTCCAGCCTTCCAAGCTGATCATGCGGGTTCGATTCCCGCTACCCGCTTCTAACCAGCTCATTGATTTTTATGAAGATTATTCTTACCACGCTTACTGCGTTATTTTTAACAGTTCCTTCTGCTCTTGGACAGGTGTCCAGTTTGGAGTCTATGAAGAGCGCTATCGCTACGAGTGCGAGTGAAGCTTCTAAGAAGGGTGATCGTATCGATAGAGAAGATTTGTCCGACTTGGTGATGCAGATTTATGTAGCGTCTAAGGCGAATCCGATGAAGGCTGGCGAGGTTGTCGCTGCGGCGCTTGCTGCGCGACCAGAGTGGCATAAAGATGATTTGTATGAAATCTGCCGCGCTGCGCTGATGGGTTCTGAGCCTGCTTTTGCCGCTTTGAAGAAGGCTGCTTATAGTGTAGAAGATACTTACTTGCGTGAGTATGGTATACAGGCGGCTCGCTTGGAAGGTGAAGCAATCGTTAATTTCTGGCTCGCTATTACTGGTGTTGCTACCCTGAATGACGCGCTCTTCAATCTTGTGATGACTCAGTTGGCTTACGATTCATTGTCCTATGCGCAGCATAGTATCTTTGTTTTGGATATTTTGGAAACCACACCAGGTGGGGTTACTTCGACACGATAACACTTAAGCTTGTAGAATTATAATAGCATGAAATTATCAAAAAGTATTCTAGCCTTGGCGCTGATGTTTGGCGCGAGTACAGTGAGCGCTTTCACATTGTACGATGCTGCGCCTGCTCTGAGTTTGCCTGAATCCCATGCGGTTCGTTATTCTTTTAATCTTAATGTAGGTTACGATAGTAATATCAATTCTTACAACACTAGAGAAGAAGGTTCTTTGACTTCTTCGGCATCGCTTGGTGCTTCTTATACGGATGTTGAGTCCTTGCTTC
The DNA here is from genome assembly GCA_964371795.1 of uncultured Akkermansia sp. GTDB lineage: Bacteria > Verrucomicrobiota > Verrucomicrobiia > Verrucomicrobiales > Akkermansiaceae > Akkermansia. The sequence goes on from CAYJON010000039.1 coordinate 9,405, forward strand.
AAGTGAGTTATGATTTGCGTCTGGGCTTTACGGTTTACCAAGAGCAAGCGGATGGTTTGGATCAAAATCTTTTCTCCGATTCGTCTCTTACAGCCAGCGTGAAGTATCAGGTTGATTCTCGTAATCGTGTGAGCGGCAGCTTGTACATGAACTTGAGTCCTGACCAAAACTACGGCACATTGATGACCTCTCCTAACCGTCAGGGTGATGTTCTTTTCTGGACCTTGTCTGGTGATTTGTCACATACTATTGACTCCCGTTGGAGTGCTAGTGGTGGTTTTAATACCAGTGGTGTGATGTATACCCAAGGTTCATTTGATATTGACGACCGTCAGTATGCTAGTATTAATACGAGTCTTTCCTACGCCTATACGACTCTGACGAGCTTGAGCTTGAATTTGTCTGGCCGATTTGATTTCCGTACAACGGGCTTGGATTCTGAAAATATCTACTTGTCCATGAGTCTGAACTCTAGCCTTTCACCAGCTTCGAGCATAAGTGCTAATATGGGTGTGCAGAACAAGTACATTGCGGACAATTCCTTCTGGTATCCCAATATGCGTGTCTCCTACAACCACCGCTTACGCGATGACTTGGGTGTGGAGTTCTTTGCTAGCTTCGATAATGAAAACGTTGGTACTGCTCGCTACTACAATGTGTCTGATATAGCCAGCTATCTCTCTGATGCTGCTTGGCGCTTGGGTGTTAGCACTAGCTACAAACTTTTCGACCGTCAGACTATTACTTTCTCATGCGAGTATATGCATTCCTCTTATTCGGATGCACAAGATAACCTCATGGCAGACGAGACTCAAATCAATATCGTTATGCGATTGGGTACATCATGGAAGGTGACAGAGAGCTCATCAGTTAGTCTTAATTATTCCTTCTCAACAGGTAATGAGGCAAGCGGTGACTACGATCGTCACAGAATAAACATGGGCTACAGCTACAGTTTTTAACCTCGCTAGAAAAATCACTTTAGGGAGGGCTTGTCTTCAGTTGAAGATGTGCCCTCCTCTTTTAATCAATCAACTATGCTTGACAATAACACCCTAACGCCCACCAAGAAAGAGGTGGGTCTCCATCTGCAAGATTATTTGGCAATTTGCCGAAATAGGTGGAAGGAAGCACTGCTTGTTTTCCTCCTTGTATTCATTTCTTGCGCCGTGCTGACGCGTATGATGACGCCGATGTACACGACTTCTATCTGTTTTGAAATCAAAAAACCACGTGATATTGTCGAGGTGTCTGGGAGACTGAATCCTGTCATATCTGATGCGGCGAATTCATCTCAGTACATGACAACTCAGTTTGAGTTATTGGTTACGGAAGCAAACCTTAAAGCCGTTGCTAATCGCTTGGGCTTACCTGGTGACTGGGGCGTGTCGGACAAGGTGGCTGCGTCTCAATTGCGCGGAATGATTCAGATTCGCCCTAGAGGTGGCACTGATCTTATTGATGTAGTTGTTACGGGTGCAGATGCCCACTTGGTGCAGCGTGTGTGTGAAGCTCTGCCTCTCGCTTATAAGGATGTTCGCGAGGCAAAAGAAGAAGAGCTTATTAACCGCACCATTGACGCGCGCTATGCTATTCTGCGCGATCGCTATGATGAGTTAGAGAGCAAGGCTGATGTAGTGCGCCAGTACATTCGTACAGGGCGTTACCTCAGTGAGAATATCTGGCATTCTACTGGTTCAGGTGTGTCAGATGCCACAGCTTCCAGTGAACTCAATACATTGCAAGCAAAAGAGACCACGCTCAAGAATGAAATCTCCACCATGGAGGTTCACATTAGTGAGCTGCAAAAAAAGGCTGATGATGATCTGCTGAGTTATGTCCGCCGCACAGGTATTCTTACTGCTGAATCTTACAGCTCTTCCCGAGTCCGTACGCTCAGCGAGCAACTCGATACACAAACGGAATCTCGTAAGCAAATGTTGATGGACAAGTATGGTCCCTCTCACCCCAATATCAAGCTGATTGACGAGCAAATAGCTGTTACCAAAAAAGACCTCGTATCAGAGCTGATAGGCATGCGTAATGCTATGCTTGACCAGCTGAATGTCAAAAATGCTGAGTTGGAAAAAATTAAGCAAGAGCTCACCGTAGCCGAAAAGAGAATGCGTGAAGTTCTGCTCGAGAATCAAGACATGATACGCGCTCTTGAAGAGTACCGTGCTGAAAAAGCGCGTTATGATGCAATGGAGAGTAGCTATATCAATGACCGCATTGGTCTGCTTGCTCCTCGTGAGACCATTGTTGTTCACAGTGAAGCTCCTCTTCCCATGGCGCCAAGCTCCCCTAATACGAAGCTCAATCTCTCAATTGGTGCAGTAGTGGGTATTGTGGCAGGTATAGCAGTTGCCTTTATTTATAATTACTTTGATACATCTATTAAGACGCTGGAAGAAGCGGAGCGACAGCTTGGGCTGCCAGTTCTTGGCGTGATTCCTCAAGATGCGGGACTTTTCCTTGTGCAGGGTGGTGATTCTCCTGACGTGGAAGCCTATCGTATTTTGCGAACAAATATTGATTTGAAAAAAGCGGCTTACAAGTCCTCCATCTATGCCGTTGTGTCTGCTAATGCAGGTGAGGGTAAGACGACGACTTTGAGTAATCTGGCCTACGTTTGCGCCCAGAGTGGCTACAGCACGCTGATGATTGATGCCGACTTGCGTCGTCCTCGTCTCGCTAGCTATTCTGAGATTTCGAGTGAAGTGGGTCTCGTTAACTTCCTGAGTTCTGACATGGAACTTAAAGATGTTATCTTTAGAACCAATGAGCCCAATCTCTATATCTTGCCCTCTGGTCCCAAGTGCTATGACCCTGCTGGTCTCTTGGCATCCTACCGCATGGATAGGCTCTTGCAGGAAGCATCTCGCCGATTTGATATTGTGCTGGTTGACTCCCCCCCCATGTTGGGTGTGAGTGATGCCTCACTCATCGTAAGCAAGGTTGATGCCACACTGATCGTCTTGCAACCTCGTAAGATGCCTATCAAGGCTCTGCAACGCGCCAAGATGCTTATAGAAGCAGCAGGTTCCAAGATCATGGGTCTTATTCTCAATAATGTTGATATTACAGGTGATTCTCATTATCAGTACTACACAACATATTATTCCTATTACACAACTGATAAGTCACGTAAAGAGCCCACTTATAACAAGAGCTCTGGCGCGTCTAAGCAAAACAAACAAGCTGTCGCTTCTCAGACTAGGGTAGAGCAACCCGAAAACGAAGATGACATTTACTAATCCAATCACAAAAGCATAAGTACCGTCATATTATGAATCAATCATCATTTGTCAGCAAGTTATCATCACTGCTTTTTTGCCTCTTTTTCTTCTTTGCCGCATCACTGCATGCGCAGACAGATACAGCGGCACCAGCTCCAACAGCGAAAAAGGGAGCCGATGTGACCATTACCTTCAACAATATTCCTGATGGTGATAAGAGTACCATCAATACAGCCTACACGGTTGATAGCAAAGATGGAACTATCAAGATGCCCTATTTGAAATCACGTGTTTTTGTTGCTGGCAAAACAGCGCGTGAAATCACCGCCATTTTGGAACGTCTCTACGTAGAGCAGGGAATCTACTCCCAGCCTATTGTGACTGTTAATGTTGGCGCTAATGTCTCAGGCGATATCACCCAGCGTACTATACAAGTAACAGGTTATGTCGGTAGTAAGCAGAACCTTCCTTACCGTCAAGGCATGACCCTGATAGAAGCACTGCTTGCCTGTGGTGATATCACAGACTACGGTTCCCGTCGTATACAAATCACACGCAATGGCCAGACGAGAGTTTACGACTACTTCAGTGCTCGCGACCGCTCTATAGTTCTGCACGAGAATGATGTCATCTATGTGATGAAGCGTGGTATGTTCGAGGCTCGACTTGATGCGTTGATTCCATAACATTAATCTTTAATATAGCAACTCCTTCGGTTTAGGCCGAAGGAGTTTTTTCATTGATGGACAGTTACAGGAAGACTAGGGCATTAATGCTCTCTATAGGCTACGGTGAGGGGCATCGTAGTGCCGCGCGTGGACTGGGGGATGCTCTTACGAAGCGTGGAGCAATTATCTCTCAGCATGACCCCATGTCCGAATGCTCTCTGAATAAGGTTTATGAAATCACGCGCTCCTATTACCGCTTTTGTGTTCGTTATGCGCCCTTATTGTGGCGACTGACTTACAATGGTACAGATAGCTCTGATTGGCAGCGCATGGCAGAGGCTTTCTTTTTCCGCCCCCTGATGCGCCGTATTAGTCAGCTCATCACCGAGCAAAGACCAGATATTATCTTTTGTACCTACCCCCTCTACGGCTATTTTTTGGATAAGCTACGGGATGAAGGCGTGCTCACTGTCCCCTATGTGATGGTCGTTACGGACTCCTTGGAGATTAGTCGTCCTTGGCTGCGCTGTCAGGCAGATTGTTGGCAATTGCTTGATGAGTATAGTGAACATTGCATGGTCGAGCGATATGCATTGGATAGCTCTAAAATAGTTGTCAGTGCCTTTCCTGTCAGTCCTCGCTTCGTTATCAATCATCAGCTGACTCCCCCAAGTGACACGTCCTTGCGTATAATCTATGCCTGCTATGGCAGTCTTTCCCAATTGAAGGGCGAAGTATCTGCTCTACTGCAAGGATTGCCACAGCTGCAATTGACTCTTTTGGCTGGCGACAGATCGGAGATAGTGCAGGACTTTATTGACAATAACTACCCCACCCACTCTGTCGGTGTGCTAGGCTACAGAGATGACATGGATGAGCTCTTGCGCCAGCATCATATTTATGTAGGTAAGGCGGGCGCAGCAACAGTATTTGAAGCCTACCAGACGGCTATTCCTCTCATTATCAACTACGCCTTACCGGGGCAGGAGCAGGGTAATCTGCGCCTCTTGCAACTAGATGGCTGCGGGATAGAGGCCAGAGGAGGGGCAGAGCTGCTGTCAACCGTGCGCTTGCTTCTCCAAGATGACTCGAAGTCTTGGAAGAGGATGCGTGCCCGTATGCAAAGCCACCCCCGCAGCGGAGGAGCAGACAGATTATTGGATGCCTTGGCTCAACGCTTTTTTTCACATGACCGTACTTCTGATTGATAATTCCAACACGCGCACCAAGTTTATGCGCGCGGAGGGTGAGACCTTGCTTCCAGAGCAGCGTGTGCTGCCTACAGCAGAGCTCTCTGCCCCAGCGATTTCATCCCTGCTCTCTGACTGGAATTATGAGCGCGTAGTTGCCTCTTCTGTGGTCCCTGATGCCAAGCCAAAAATTGAAGCAGGAGTCAGGCAAGACATTCACTGGCTGGGTGTGAATTCACCGCTCAGTTTTTCCCTGCGACATTATGAGGGAAGGGCTACCTTGGGTGCTGATCGACTGGCAAATGCGGAGGCCTTGTGCGCTTATAGTCGCTTCCCCTCTATAGCAGTGGATTTGGGCACGGCTGTGACTTATGACGTGCTGGGGAGTAGGGGAGGGGAGCTTTGCTTTCTTGGTGGTGTTATTGCCCCCGGTTGGGCGGGGCTTTCAAGCATTTTGTCGCGCACGACGGCTCAATTGCCTCAGACGCAGCTGCAAGAGAGCAGTCTTGCCTTGGCGCAGAATACTCAGGATGCTCTGCTTGCTGGGTACCACTGGGGTTTTCTCGGCATGGTAAAGGAGACACTACTCGCCCTGCGCAGGGAGCTCTCTGAAGAGCCGTTCATTGTGCTCACAGGAGGGGACGCTCCCTTTGTTATGGCAAAGTACGGTGAAGGTGTCATTGAGGACAAGTATTTGACAATGAAAGGTCTTCTGCGTGTTTCTTTAAGGCTTTGCTAGTCTTTTTCTTCTTGTTGTAAAAAAATCATTTGCCTTTTGTTGCAGCTGTGGTACAATGAGTCGACTTCAACATTATTACATATTATGTCTGAAAACATTGAAAGTACAGTAAAAGAAATTATCGTCGAGCAACTCGGCGTAGAAGCAGACAAGGTCACAGCAGACGCAAAGTTCATCGAAGACCTCGGCGCTGACTCCCTTGACACAGTAGAGCTTGTTATGGCTTTTGAAGATAAGTTTGGTATCGAAGTACCCGATGAAGAAGCAGAAAAGCTTCGTTCGGTTGCTGATGTCGTGGCTTATATCGAAAAGAACTAAGAGCCAAGCTTTAAGGGCGCTTTTTTCTATTTTCTGACTCAGGCACGCTGGATGTTTATCATCCAAGGTGCATAGAATGGAGCCACCGACTAGCCTGATCTTTTTTTCATCGGCGGTTCCTTTGTCTGAAGGAGCCGCCTTTTTCTATGACTGAGAAGCGACAGATGCTGCTGACTCTTTGCTCACTCGCCTTAATGGGTGCAGTGCAGGCGCAGGAGTATTATTCGCTTTGGCCTCGACGTCCTGAGGCCTTGAAAACGGCTCAGCGCATGGTGCGTGAGCAGCAATACGGTGAGGCCATCAAGGTGCTCCTGCCCCACGTCGGACTGCAGGGTGTAGCGGGAAAGGAGGTGAGGGCTTTGCTCACCCAGTTGCAGCTGCGTCACTATGTCAATGGCAATCACCCCAAGGCTTATGTCTATCGCGTAGAGTCGGGTGATAATATGCAGAAAATTGCTGCGTCGCAGCAATGCTCTTATGCCCTACTGCTCTTGGTGAATGGTATTACTGATCCTTCCTTGCTCAAAGTCGGGCAAAAGCTCCTTATCATCCCCATGGATATCACGGTGATGATACATGAAAAGGAGCAGGAAATAGCCCTTTGGGATGGTGATAATTTTCTAGCCTCATACCCGCTTTTGGGCATGCGCGGTAACATGCCAGAAGACTATGAGAAATTGCCTCTTCTGCGTAACGTGAGTTACAGAAATGGGCGCGCTCTACACCCTTCCTCTCCTTGGGTGAGCTCTTCGCCACGTTGGCTGGAGTTTGAGGGTGGTATCTGTATTGCAGGAGAGCAGGTAGCCCCACGGGCTCAGCGTATTTACCAGATAGCGCCAGCTTTTTTAAATGAATGGGCTATCATGCTTCCACCCAGTACGCGCCTGACCATCGTCAGCGATGGGAGTATTCCCGTGGGTCAACGCGGCGTAACGCCTATGCAATAGCGTATGGGGCGCAGAGGGGCGATGTATTTCTTTGCTTTAGCGCTATAAAAACCGCTGGATGATCCGCCGTCTAGATTGAGGGCGAGGCGGGCAGGGAAGTGCTTTTGAAAGCTTTCGCTTTGCAGCCATTGAGCTAGTGCCTCCAGCGTCATGGGGCTACTCTGTCCTATGCACCATAGTCCATTTCCATCTGTGGCGATGAAGCTGCGCGGAGAGTGTCCTTTTTTGTTGAGCCCTGAGACCACTTTGCCCTTTTCTAGCAAAAAGGGACCTGCCTGAATGGCTTCTCTCATCTGAGCGACAGGGGTGCTTAGTTTCTTGCTGCGCTGGAGCATTACTGACTTTCCTGTGTCATACACAATGCCCGATACGGTAAAACTGCCATCTAGGATGCGGCCGTGAAGGGTGCGCCCCTCATGTCGTACGATGCCCAAGGGGCTGCGCTTCTTGTCTGCGCCGAAGTAGCCCCCATTGATGCCTGCAACGCAATGGTGATCCTCAAAGGCCTTTTTGATATCTGACCCGCCGTCAATCATGATAAGGCGGTAGTCCTTTTCGTGAAAGATAAAGAGATGGATTCGATCTAAGGAGAAAAACATATTCCCATTATCACGTGTGACGCAGCGGTATTGAGCTTGAGGGAACCTTGCAAAATTAGTATGAGAAAAATGTTGATGTAGAAATCCAGCGTTGC
>CAYJON010000040.1:0-13835 GCA_964371795.1 uncultured Akkermansia sp.
ACAAATGACTATTATATAGCACAATAAAACGCGATAAAGCTTTTCATTATTTGCAAAAACAGGATAAAAGAATTGCAAAGAACGCCCTCTCTACGATACTTTCAGCGGCAAGAATGATTCTTTATCGAGCTGCTCTATCAGGCAACGCATGAGCACATTGTTCAAGAAATAAATCACATAGATACGTCCGCCCTTTTTCTGACTGCACAGCATACCCTTTTCTAGCAGGGCACGAATCATTCTTGATATCTGGGGCGCACTCATTGTCGGGAACAACTCTTTCAAATCAGCAGCCCTGATTTCCTGCGCCTCTATAGCCTTGCACAAGATACTATGCTCATCATCCGTCACATACTGAGCCAAACGCGCTGCGCGCAGCGCGGGCAACAGAATGTGCTTCTTGAGAAAACCATACTCGGAAAGTCGCTCTATTTTTTCAATCTCATTTTTCAAGCCTTTCAACATGTACATGCACCACTCCAAGTAACCCTCATCCGTCCCCTTATCAGCCTCGGCTAGGTAATGGTAGTACAGCTTTCTATCAGAACAGAAAACAGCCGTTGGATTGATGATGCGAGAGGAATTTTTAAAAATCAATTTAAGCAGTAAGGCATAGGTAAATAGTCGAACAACCCTGCCGTTTCCGTTCTCAAAGGGATGTATCCACACCAAGCGATGATGCGCCAAGGCAATGCGAAGCAAGTCATACTTGGGAGCAGCGGATGCATTGATAAAGTCCATCAACTCATCCAGCAAAGCCTCTATCTCAAAATGCTCTGGCGGTTGATGTTCCGAGCCCGAAATACGCACAGACTGCTCTCGAAAGCCACCCGCTATCCGCGCACCTTCGCGCTTAGAACTTAAATCAGCAACAACTAGACTGTGCAAATCACGCAGGAATTTTTTATCTATAGTGGTATCATGCAAGCCTTCCTCTATGTAGCTCATCGCCTGCTCTATATTAGCAATCTCGGCAATATCCTCATTTTTACTTTTCACCCCCTTGCCTGACTCTAGCCTTTCCTGATCAATATAATTCAGCACGGTTGTATTATTCCCTTCGATGCGAGAAGAGCCTATGCTTTCCATCATGTGAAAAACATCTTTTATTTGCGAGAAGATAAAGTCTGGCGTGGTACCACAAATAGACTTCTCTCGTAGCCTTTCCAATTCCAAAATCAAGTCCGCAATAGGCATTTCAAAATGGATCGCTGGTAGGCGCAGTTCTGCTCTATTATTTTCACTCATACTCTACAAGATTTGCATAATTCTCTCCCAATGTCAATAATATTAGCAGCAAAACACGAAACTTCAACAATCATTATTTGCACAATGACATTTTCTTATTTGCAAAATGCAAGATGCCGCCCTACAAAATAGTAGGACGGCATGTGGTTTATAAAAAGTGCTAAAAAATCCTAATAGCTCCTTGCCCAGAGGACGCGGCGGCGGGTAGGACGGCCTGTTAGGATGCAGGGAGCTTCCTCTGCGGCTTCGCCCATTTCGCCCTTGGGGATGCAGCGGATGGAGATGCGGAGGCTCTTTGCCAGCTTTTCTTCTTGTTCTGAATCGCCATCCCATGGGGTGAGCAACCAGTCAGCATCGGTGCTGTCGGCAAAGTTGGCTTCGAGCTCTGCCATGCTATTGCAGCTGCGAATGTGGCTGTCGCGGAAGTTGACTTGCTTTTCAAGCAGGCTACCCTGTATCTCTTCCAACAGGCTGGTGATGTTGGCGACAAAGTCGGCCTCGTTCACAAAGCTCTTGTCACTGACACCGAGGTCACGGCGGGAGACGCAAACACTGCCCTTCTCCATATCGCGAGGTCCTACCTCTACGCGGAGGGGGACACCCTTCTTCACCCATTCCCACTTCTTGGTGCCACCGCCAATGTCGCGGCTGTCTACTTGGACGCGAATAGGCAGTCCAGCGTAATTCTGCTCGCTAAGCTTGGCGGCAAGGGCATCACAGTGTGCCAAAATGGCATCACGCGTGTCGGCCTTGGGGGTGACAGGGATGATGACAATCTGCTTTGGCGCAACACGTGGGGGACAGACCAAGCCATCATCATCAGAATGCGCCATGATGAGCGTACCAATCATGCGGGTGGACACACCCCATGAGGTCGTCCATGCGTGCTGACGTTCATTATTGCGTCCAGCAAAGGAGATATTCTGCGCCTTGGCAAAGTTTTGACCAAGGAAGTGTGATGTACCAGCCTGAATAGCCTTTCTGTCCTGCACCATGGCCTCGACAGTGTAGGTTTCCAAAGCACCGGGGAAGCGCTCATGCGCTGTCTTTTCACCAGGTATGGAGGGGATGGCAAGCACATCGCGTTGGAAGTCCTCATAGACCTTGTGCATGAGGTGAGTTTCCTCCAAGGCCTCCGCCTCTGTTTCATGGGCGGTGTGTCCTTCTTGCCAGAGGAATTCCGCTGTGCGCAGGAAGATGCGAGGGCGCATTTCCCAGCGCATGACGTTACACCACTGATTCACCTTGAGGGGGAGATCGCGGTAGGACTCTGTCCAGCGCGCAAAGGCTGCGCCAATGACCGTTTCCGACGTGGGACGGATGACGTACTTGTCAGTGAGTTCCCCAGAGGGCACCATTTTTGTCTTGCCTGTCTCGGGATCTTTGACGGCCTCAAGGCGGTGGTGGGTCACAACGGCGCACTCTGTGGCAAAGCCCTCTGCGTGCTCTGCTTCCTTTTCGAGATAAGAAACAGGGATAAGCAGGGGGAAGTAAGCGTTAGTATGTCCTGTGCGCTTGAAATCTGCGTCCAGCTGCTGCTGGATGAGCTCCCAGATAGCGTAGCCCCACGGCTTGATGACCATGCAGCCGCGAACTTCAGAGTTCTCGGCTAGGTCTGCGGCTTTGATAACTTGCTGATACCACTCAGGAAAATCCTGAGCACGCGTGGGGCTGATAGCTGTCTGTTGTGACATAGGACTGTCATAATATCAAAGCCTCGCCCCTCTGTCAAGGTTGACATTCCAATACAGATATGATATTATCTTGCCCGATTTTATCACCTTATATTATTATCATGGGAAAAACCCTTTATCAGAAAGTTTGGGACGCACATACGGTAGGTATACTGCCAGATGGGCGTACGCAGCTCTTTATTGCCACTCACCTCATGCATGAGGTGACTTCACCACAGGCATTTGGCATGCTACGTGATCTCAATCTTCCCGTGCTGCACCCCGAGAGAAGCTTTGCAACGGTGGATCACATCATCCCCACTGACAATCAGCAAGAGCCCTTTGATGATTCGCGCGCTCAGGCCATGCTTAATGAGCTGAGAAAGAATTGTGAGCTTAATAACATTCGCTTCTTTGACCTCAGCAGCTCCCGCCAAGGCATCATCCACATGGTGGGTCCAGAATTGGGCATCACCCAACCCGGTATGACCATTGTCTGCGGTGACTCCCACACAGCAACGCATGGTGCTATGGGCTCTATAGCCATGGGCATTGGTACAACGCAGGTACGCGACGTGCTTGCCACCCAAAGCCTCGCCATGCTACCCCTCAAAGTACGCCAAATCCGCGTAGAAGGAGAACTGGGCGCAGGCGTCAGCGCAAAGGACGTAGCCCTGCACATCATCCGCCTCCTCGGAGCAGATGGGGGCTTGGGCTATGCTTATGAGTTTGCTGGCTCTGCCATTGAGAACATGGAAATGGACGGTCGCCTAACCCTGTGCAACCTCGCCATAGAGGGCGCAGCACGCTGCGGCTACATCAACCCCGATGAAAAGACTTTTGAATACCTCAAGGATCGCCTCTTTGCCCCACGTGGAGAAGAATGGGATGAGGCTGTCGCCCGCTGGCGCAGCTTTGCATCCGATAGCGATGCCGTCTACGATGACGTTGTCGTCATCGATGCCGCTAGCATAGAACCCACCGTCACATGGGGTATATCCCCCGACATGGGCATTGGCATCAGCGAGTGCATCCCCAGCCTAGAAGATGCCAAGAACGACGAGGCGAAAAAGGCCTACGCCACCGCTTTTGATTACATGAAGCTTTCCTCCGGCACACCCATCAAGGGTCTCCCCATCAATGTGGTGTTCATAGGCTCTTGCACCAATGGTCGCATCAGCGACTTCCGTGAAGTAGCACGCCTCATCAAGGGCAAGAAGGTTGTCGCAGGGGTAAAGGCCTTGGCTGTCCCAGGGTCTCAGATGACTGCCATACAGTGCGAGCAGGAAGGCATAGCCGACATATTCCGCGAGGCGGGCTTTGAATGGCGTTTGGCTGGCTGCTCCATGTGCCTTGCCATGAACCCCGACCGCCTCCAAGGCGATGAAATCTGCGCCAGCACTAGCAACCGCAACTTCAAGGGTCGTCAGGGCAGCCCCACTGGGCGTACCCTCCTCATGAGCCCCGCCATGGCCGCTGCCGCAGCTGTCACGGGTCACGTAGCTGACGCACGCGAGGTCTTTTCACTTTAACCCCCCTCCCCCCTCACAGAAATCACCACTATGGCTTTATTACAGATAGAAAAAGTTGTTGGTCGCGCTGTACCTGTTCCCGGTGCGGATATGGACACAGATCGTATTATACCTGCACGTTTTTTGAAGTGCATCACCTTTGATGAGCTGGCGGGAACCATGTTTGCCGATGAGCGTTTTAACGAAGACGGCAGCAGCAAAAATCACCCCATCGATGCCCCAGAATATGCAGGGGCAAGCATCATCCTAGGCGGAGAAAACTTTGGCTGCGGTTCATCACGTGAACATGCGCCACAGGCCATCAAGCGTTCTGGCATTCATGCCGTCATTGCAGAAAGTTTTGCTGAAATCTTTTTTGGCAACAGCACAGGCATAGGACTACCCTGCGTCTGCGCCAGCAGAGAAGATCTCGAAAGCCTACTCGCCCACACCAAGGCAGAGCCCATGACAGAATGGACACTTGATTTGGAAAGCATGAGCGTGTATAACGAGCAAACAGACCTTCGTATACCCATCAGCATGCCTGCCGAACCTCGCGAAGCCCTGATGCAGGGACGCTGGGATGCGGTAGTAGAGCTCATGAACGCCCCAGAGGCCGTTGCAGCCCTCGCTGCTAGCCTACCAGCCCCCCATGCTAGGTAGCCTGTAACCCATCCTCCTACCCCTTTACAATATGATTATTCATCTAGACAACAACATTGTTCAAGGCATCATTGACAATACTGTCCGTGGTCAGGTGGATTTGCGCCTTTGGTTTAATAGGAATGAGGAACCGCTGCAATTTCTCATAGCAGGAGATTGCAGTGAAGACATCGCTGGCTGTCGCGTGGATTTTTACAACAGAAAGCCCCAAGAAAGCGACGAGCAGGACTGGCTTCCTTTGAAGCTCATGGCGCAAAATGCCAAGCTCTTTGAGGCAGGTGAAATCACGCTATCAAATCGCCGCAGTGACAAGGAAATACCCACTATGGTCAACAACGCTCTCACCATAGAGTTTTTTGTAGACACGCGTCTGCGTCTCTTGGTGGAAATAGACAACTTCGACCACCATATCACCCTGCCAGAATGGCAAATGACATGGGGGGACGCAAATGCCTGTGCCTTTCATAGCATGGACAGAATGCGCGACCACATCACAGCCTGTGTGAACCTATACTGCGAGCAGCATTTCATTGAAGAAGAGGACGACTTCCCCCGTTGTCACTGGGATGACGTGCTCAATCAAGCAGAATCCCGTGCAGCCATCTACCGCAGCGTACGTGACAAGTACATAGGGCGCCCCAATGCCTTGGCCAATGTTGCCTATGTGCTCGACATCCCTCACCTACTGGGACGATGGCAGGAAGAGGACCGCAACTACGTGCCTGCCAAAATCTTTAGAGGTAAAGGCGATCTTGCCCTCTTTGATTACTTGAAGAAAGATGAGCGCGAGCCAGTGCACAAGGCCATGCAGCACGACCTATTCCAAGCAACGACTAATATGACCCAGAAAATCTCCTTGGCCTACCAGCGACTCGCTGCAAAGGACAACGATCTCGGTCATATGATAGATGCTCATATGAAGGACTTTGCGCGATTCATCTCCAATGTGCTTGCCTCTATCATCCTCTTCCAAGATGATAATGCAGACCATGAAAACAAAGCTATTCTCTTGAGACGCATCAAAGACCTCAAGCGCAGAATCAAGATTCTGATGACTGATTTACCCGATGAGATGCCCTCTAGGGATAGCATACTTCATCATGGCAAAAAGGTCTTTGCAGAGCTAACTGACTTCATGCGTGAAATACGCAACTAAGGGAAAAAGGACTCTTTTTCACAGCATGTACCTAGCCAGCCAACGACGACAGTATCTCCTGCGCCTCTTGGCAGAGCGCGGAGAACTGCGTGGACGCGACATCGCGAGAGAGCTCCAAGTCACCGAGGAGACCATACGCACCGACCTCGTTGCCTTGGAAAAGCAAGGACAGCTCATCCGCACCCACGGCGGTGCTATCTACAAGCCATCGCAGCAGGCAGAAAACAACCCCGCTGCAAGCATCATTCTGCCCATCCTCGCGCACTTAGAGCAATGGGAGAGCAGCAGCCTCATCTACCTAGAGGATTCTCCCCTCACACGCCTGCTGCTTGCCCTGCTACCGCAGGGGAATCAATGCCACTTTGTCACCAACTCCCTCCCCCTCTTGCAGCATCTATCACCAGCCGCCAATGCGCAAAAAATCAGCGCACTGGGAGGACAACTGAACAAGGAAAGCGGACTCTTCATCCCCGCCGTAGAGGACAGCCTCCCCCCCATCGCGCTCTGCATACTCTGCCCTGACAAAATCAATCCCAATATGCGCCTCATCTACAAAAAGGAAGCCGCCGCTAGCTGGGCAAAGCGCATCGCCGCCCACAGCCAAGAATGCCATGCCATCATCCGCGCCTGTGATATTCAGAACACAGCAGAGGGAGCACAGGGCTGCAAAATAAAACTGCACACCCTGCATAGCGAAGATGACCTCCCCGACAACTGGCAAACACAGCCCAATTGCACCCTCCACCTCGCGCCTCTAGCAGAAAGACCAGAATACGGAGCGGAGTGGTACTGAACAAAAATAGCTTGATTGCTAGGCGAAGCATGCTATACTTCACGCTATGAAAATGATTCTTGCTTGCCTTAGCACACTGCCGCTACTATCCCTGTCAGTCAGTGCAGAGTCTACGTCCACACCCGCTGCTGCAACAGTCCAGTCCAACAAGACAGTGATAAAAAGAGGTTTCTCTCTAGAAGAGGCTGAAAGCATCCTGCTACACAACGCTCTGCGACTAGAGAGGTACACCATGCCTGTATCCAACGTCATTATCGTTGATCCCAAAGATCCCATAGAAGGCAGCATACAGCTTCCAGAGGGAAAGGGAGGCTATTTTCTACGCTTTGAATGGGATGAGGCAGCGCAATGCCACAAGCTCCAAGATATCTGGCACAGCGCAGATCTCAATGCCCTGATGGAAATCAAAAATAGCAAAGCCGCCAGAAAGATAGATGAGTCATTCACCCCTAAGAAAATTGGAGACATCAACTTAAGCACTAAATTACTACTACTCAATACCAAGTCATACAAAAGAGCGCTAGCTGACGAAATAGAATACGCCGTTGAGGAACTCTCCATATTGCGGCAAACACCTAATCTCGGCAGAGTTGCACATGAGCTTTTTGAGGCTACCAGGTACACATATAGAGACTTTGAAGCTTTTTGCTACTATGAAGAATACATTGAGGAAGAGCTAAAGATCCTCGAACAACTCGCAGACCATCGCTACGACAGTAAGGAAGAGCAAGAAGCCCACTGGCAAAATGCCATCAAGAGCCAGCAGGAACTACAGCGCAAGTACCCCAGAAGCGCCAAAAGCTTACCCAGCCTCATCGAGTATGCAAAGAGCCTCCACCAATCGCAAGCCGAGTTAACAGCTACTCAAAGAGTAGAGAACTATACGACGGCTCATGAACAGCATGAAAAGGAGTTAATTAAGCATGGCTTAGACCTAGGAGTACGATTCGAGCATATGCCCGACAGTGTACAAAAATTTGCACGTCAATATCTTTGTGCTCTACTGCTAGCAGAGGCTACAGCTTTTGAAGAACACGAAGACCTTGAGAAGCTCAACTACCGCAACGTAAATGACTTGATAGACATCCTGAAAAAAGCGGATCTCTCCACGCTTCCAAAAGAATACAGAAAGGCAGTAGAAAATCACATTGAGGAGCTTGAGACATTGCTCCTTTCCGCAAAAGATGGCAAATTGCCCCTCGATGCAGATTTTCCACCCGATTTTCAACAAACTGTCCAAAAAAATATCAACAAAGCAGCGGAATGGGTAAAAAACAGACTTCCTTCAAAATCAGACGATAAACAAGGCATCACAAGACTCAGCAAAGTGGAAAGCTTCCGCAGCTACCTTGATCCTAGTAGCTTACTGCACTGGATTATGGAAGGAGATGACCTCAAAGACTACTATAGCTATCTCTTAAAGAAAACAGGCAGGCTTCCATTAGAAAAGGGCGACAAAAAATGGAATCGCATCAGCATCATCAACCGCGCCATTGCTGAGAAGATAAAGATTCAATCAAGCAAAATGGACTCCTAAAAGCGGTGACAGATACTCTGCTATGAAATTTTTCACCTCTTTATTGCTCCTCTGCCTTATTCAACTATTGAATGCTGGCGAGAAATATCATCTGTTGTACTATGGTCAAGCGGTCGTACCCAAGTGGCAGGAGGACGGCAGCTTTGTGTACCATGCGTGGACGAGGGAGGGAGAAAAACGCTATCACGTGATTCCCCATCTGGGGACAAGGACGGAACTAGGTGACAAGCAGCTACCCACCCCGCCACAGAGGACAGCCTCCCCCCCATCGCGCTCTGCATACTCTGCCCAGACAAAGTCAGCCCCAATATGCGCCTCATCTACAAAAAGGAAGCCGCCGCTAGCTGGGCAAAGCGCATCGCCGCCCACAGCCAAGAATGCCATGCCATCATCCGCGCCTGTGATATTCAGAACACAGCAGAGGGAGCACAGGGCTGCAAAATAAAACTGCACACCCTGCATAGCGAAGATGACCTCCCCGACAACTGGCAAACACAGCCCAATTGCACCCTCCACCTCGCGCCTCTAGCAGAAAGACCAGAATACGGAGCGGAGTGGTACTGAACAAAAATAGCTTGATTGCTAGGCGAAGCATGCTATACTTCACGCTATGAAAATGATTCTTGCTTGCCTTAGCA
The DNA here is from genome assembly GCA_964371795.1 of uncultured Akkermansia sp. Classification (GTDB taxonomy): domain Bacteria; phylum Verrucomicrobiota; class Verrucomicrobiia; order Verrucomicrobiales; family Akkermansiaceae; genus Akkermansia. The sequence goes on from CAYJON010000040.1 coordinate 9,220, forward strand.
CACTGCCGCTACTATCCCTGTCAGTCAGTGCAGAGTCTACGTCCACACCCGCTGCTGCAACAGCCCAGTCCAATAAGACAGTGGTTAAAAGAGGGCTCTCCCTAGGAGAGGTAGAGAGCGTTTTGCGGTACAACGCTATGCCACTAGACTGGTCCGCCATCCCTTTACCCACACTCGTTCTCACTAATCCCAAAGATCCCATAGAAGTCAGCGTCCGCCTCCCAGAAGGAAAGGGTGGGTACTTTCTCCGCTTTGAATGGGATGAGACGGAGCAACGCCAGCTGCTCCAAGAAATATGGCACAGTGCGGACATCAAGGCTCTGATGGAACTCAAGAACAGCAAGGTCTTCAAAGAGGCGGATAAGTCCTTCGCCCCTAAAAAGGTTAGTGATATCAGAGTAGGTAGTGCTGATGTACAGCAACGCAGCATCAAGGTTTACAAGAGAAATTTAGCGGAAAACATAGAATACGCAGTTGTGAATCTCTCCATCATGCGACAAGCGCCCAATCGCGGCAGAATAGCCAACGAGATTTTGAATTCGGTCTGCTACGAATATAGGGACTTTGGCGATTTTCACGACTATGAAGAATACATCAATGAAGAGCTAGACATCCTCAAACAACTCGCAGACAATCGCTACGCCAGCGAAGAAGAACTAGAAGCCCTCTGGCAAAATGCTCTCAAGAGTCAGCAAGAGCTACAGCGCAAGTACCCCAAAAGCGCCAAAAGCATACCCAGCCTCATTGAGTATGTAAATAGCACCCACCAATCGCAAGCCAAGCTAACAGCTACCCTGCGAGCAAAGAACAATGCCACAGCACGTGAACAACGTGAAAAGGAGTTAATTTTGCTTGGCTTGGACGTAGGAGTATTTTTCGATGATCTGCCCATCAGTGTTCAACATTTTGTGCGCCACTATCTCTACAACATGCTGCTAGCGGAGGCCGAGAATTTTGAAAAATACGAAGACCTTGATGATAGCTCGTACCACAACGTAAGAAGCTCGGTAGACATCCTGAAAAAAACGGACATCTCCGCACTACCAGAAGAATACAGAAAGGCAGTAGAAAGTCACATTGAGGAGCTGGAGAGATTCTTACTTTCCGCCAAAGATGACAAATTGCCCCTCGATGCAGATTTGCGCCCTGATGTTCAGCAAATTGTCCAAAAAAATATTGATGAGGCAACGGAATGGATAAAGAACGCGCTCCCTTCAAGATCAACTGATGAGCAAAGCATCAGAAAACTCAGCGCAGCGGATGACTTCCGCGATTATCTTGATTTCGCTACTTTGCTACGATGGGTTCTGGAAAGCGATGACCTCCTAGACTACTATTACTACCTCTTTAAGCAGACTGCCAAGATACCCTCAAAAAAGGACGGTAGAAGACGGAGTCGCCTCGCTGCCATCAACCGCATCATTGCTGAGAAGATAAAGATTCATTAAATGTGACGCATACTGTTTGATATTTGGTTGATTTTTTCGACTACGCGGCTAGATGCCACAGAGTCCGCGTGCCATCAAGCCGAAAAGCAGCATAAACGAGCTTCGCTCGCCGCCTACGGCGGACTTTATATGCTTTTCTTACTTGACGCCCCGCTCCCTCTGTGACGGGAAGCATGTATCCTATTTGATGGAGGAAAAGGCTTTGCCTTTCCCTCCATGTCAAATAGGAACATTCTCATTACGCTTAATCGAAGTGTTGTGAAGGCTATCGCATTTAATCTTACAAGTACACTCTCTCTGATTTAAGCAAAATGGACTTGTAAGAGCGGGAGCAGATGCTATACTGACAGCCATTGTCTGTTATGAAATTTTTTACCTCTTTATTGCTCCTCTGCCTTATTCAACTATTGAATGCTGGCGAGAAATATCATCTGTTGTACTATGGTCAAGCGGTCGTACCCAAGTGGCAGGAGGACGGCAGCTTTGTGTACCATGCGTGGACGAGGGAGGGAGAAAAACGCTATCACGTGATTCCCCATCTGGGGACAAGGACGGAACTAGGTGACAAGCAGCTACCCACCCCGCCACAGCAGCAAGCCGCGCCACAGCAGGAAAAAGAGCCAGAGCCAGTCTTCATCCGTGACCATCAGGTCTACATGAGGGGGGCAAAGGGCGATGTCCAGCTCAGTTTTGATGGCTGCCCGACTAATGGCTATATCAACCAATTCCATTATTCCGACGACAAGCGCTATGTGGTGGTCATCAAAAAGCGTCATGTCCCTCCCCGCCAGATAAGCATGGTGGAGTCCTCCCCTAAGCAGCAGCTACAGCCCATTGTTCACAGCATCAATTACACCAAACCGGGGGATGAACTAGGCATCAAGTTACCCATCCTTTTCGATTTGAAGGAGGGAAAGAAGATAGATGTCGATATGACTCCCTTTCTCAATCAGTACAATATATGGCTGTTGCGATGGAACAAGGATAACAAGGGTTTTTGCTTTGAATACAATGAGCGCGGTCACCAAAGATATCAGTTGGTGGAGGTGAACGCGGAGACGGCAAGCAGCCGCGTGGTCATAGAGGAGTCCTTCCCCACCTTTGTCCATTACGCCAAGACATGGAGACACTACCTCGATAAGACTAAGGAAATCATCTGGCTATCAGAGAGAGATGGCTGGAGGCATCTCTACCTCTTTGATGCCACAAAAAACGAGAGCATGAAGCGACAAATCACCCGTGGCAACTGGGTGGTTCGCGAGGTGTTGCTCGTGGACGAGGAGGCGCAGGAGATTTACTTCTTAGCATCGGGCTATTACCCCCATGAGAATCCCTACTACACGCACCTCTTTAGGGTCAAGTTTGACGGCAGTCAATTGACGGATTTGACACCAGAGCATGGCAATCACCGCATCAACTTCTCCCCCGACAAAAAATACTTTGTTGATGTCTATTCCACGCCAGAAAAAGAGCCCATCAGCTGTCTGCGACGGCTGTCGGATGGCTCTATTGTCATGCAATTGGAGCAAGGCGATGCCTCACTGGCAGAGGCAAGAGGCTGGATGCGCCCCCGCTGCTTTCGCGCAAAGGGACGCGATGGTCAGACAGATATCTATGGCAATATCTATTTCCCCAAGAACTACGATGCGTCAAAAAAGTACCCTGTGCTAGAGTACATCTATGCAGGGCCTCATGATTCTCATGTAGTCAATGACTTTCATTTATCAGAGTATAGCAGCAGCAGGGCCTTCACAGACGGGGGCTATATCCTTGTGCAAATAGATGGTATGGGTACGAGCAATCGCTCTAAGGCCTTTCACGATGTCTGCTGGAAGAACCTCAAGGACGCGGGCTTTCCAGACAGAATTGCATGGATCAAGGCCGCCGCAAAGGCGCACCCCAGCATGGACTTGGAGCGCGTGGGTATTTACGGTGTCTCTGCTGGTGGGCAGAATGCGATGGCAGCCCTCCTCTATCACGGTGATTTTTACAAGGCCGCCGCAGCAGCATGTGGTTGCCATGATAACCGCATGGATAAAATATGGTGGAATGAGCAATGGATGGGCTACCCAGTCGATGAGTCTTATTCGCGCTCTTCCAATGTGGACAATGCCCATCTTTTAAAGGGTCGTCTCATGCTCATTGTAGGAGAACTGGACAAGAATGTTGACCCAGCATCGACATACCAAGTTGTGAATGCCCTCATCAAGGCTGGGAAGTATTTTGAGTTTATACTACTACCTGGTCAGGGGCATAGCATGGGTGGTCAATACGGCACAGCACGTGTGCTGGACTTTTTTGAACGCAATTTGAAGGTAACACCTCCCCCTTTTTAGGCGTACTAAAACCCTTGAAGCAATAATGCTCCAAGGGTTTTTCATAGGCTGGAAAGAATGCGCAATCTTACAAAACGCTCTTCCTATCCATAATCTTATTTGCTGTCACGGACGATACGGACGTGGTTAAAGACGCGTCCAGCATCTTCGCCAGCAGGACCGTCCTTGTGCTTTGTGTCAAAGCGGACACCGCCAGCACCGTGGGAGTCTTGACCTGTTGGGTTGACTGCACGACCAAAGGCGACATACCATGCATAGTAATGGGGAGAACCCTTGCGGAAAAGCGCAGAGGTGCTTGTCCAGAAGTAGGGGTAATCTTTCACGCCCGCAGCATTGACAAAGTCGGAGCACTGGAACATAGGATCTATTGCTGGGCCTTCCTTGCTGGGATCAGAGGAGTTGGGGGCTCTGTCGTAGTTGACAATGCCTTGTAGCTCCTTGACATTGGGAAGTCTCCAGTCGCTGTGTCCTGCTAATTGAGAATTTTCTGCATACTGGAGGGCGCTTTGCCAATCCATGCCTTTTTGGCTGTCTTCCTTTGCCCACATGAGGCCTGTTGCCTTGTCGGTGATTGTGCCGTCGCCATTATCAACAAAGTTGTTGACACCGTAGGGAGTACCGCGCACGGCTCTGACTTGCTTTGCGGCTGGGTTACGACGAGTTGCGCCTTGGCCGCCTTCTCCGCGAGGACCGCCTTGGCCGCCTTCACCACGAGGACCACCGCCTTGGCCGCCTTCACCGCGAGGACCGCCTTGGCCGCCTTCACCACGAGGACCACCGCCTTGGCCGCCTTCTCCGCGAGGACCGCCTTGGCCTCTTTGAGGACGGGCTG
>CAYJON010000040.1:13935-16837 GCA_964371795.1 uncultured Akkermansia sp.
CCGCCTTGGCCGCCTTCTCCGCGAGGACCGCCTTGGCCTCTTTGAGGACGGGCTGCTTGAGCTGCCTTGTATTCCTCTTCGCTCAGTTTGCCATCTTTGTCCTTGTCATAGGTGGCGAGCATTGTTTGAAAATCAGGAGGATTACCCTGACCTTGACCCTGAGGTCCACCTTGTGGGCGACCACCCTGTCCTTGAGGGCCACCGACATGGTCACCTTGAGGGCCGCCTCCTTGAGGTCTGCCTTCGCCACCACGTCCTTGACCACCACCCTGACCGCCTCCTGCGGAGTATGTCTTGATGTGTCCTGTAGCGTGGTTGACACCAAATGCACCATTATGACCACCGCGAGCGATGTTGCCTAGGTATTTGTTGCTTGTCCAATATTGCTCATCTTTGCCGACGCGCTCATTGTTGACCAGCTTAAAGAATTCTGGGTTAACATAAGGCCAACCTTGGCTAAAGTCACTGATAGAGAATAACTCTTTCGCTGTAGGAAGGCGCCAATCACTATGACCACCCAATTCCAATGATTCGCAATAATCATGTGCTTCTTGCCATGTAAAACCCTTGGTTGGAGGTTCTTTTTGCCATGTAAGACCTGTGTTAAGGTCGGTGATTGTGCCGTCACCGTTATCTTTGAATGCCATGGGCGCGCCCTTTGAGTAATGCGCATCTTGGCCGTAAAGTGGATCACCTTCTTTGACATTGGTGACTTCCACGCCGTCGTTGTTATAGGTTTTAACCTGACCTGTTGCAACTTGGCGGTAGCTTGGGGTAGTATCTGCTGCTGCAGAGCTGAAGATCAAACTCGATAGCGAGATGAGTAAAGCGAATTTCGATTGAGTATTCATATTGTAATATCTGTATGTTGTAGAAATACATTATTAAGAACGCAGGAGAGCATCACTTTCTACATCTCTATCAATTTACCATACGAAGTCACGAAGTGCTTTTTCCATATCAATATTTGCTAATAGGCACTAGTTAGTAGTAAAAATGCCCCTCACTTTATTTTAAAGCGAGAGGCATTTTTGCGGATTAAATCATTCTGCGTTTTTATCCAAGAAGCTGCTCTATGCGGCGGCAGACTTCCTCGACATTGGCGCGGCTGTTGAAGGCGGAGATGCGGAAGTAGCCTTCGCCCTGTGCACCAAAGCCAGCACCGGGGGTGACAACGACAAGTGCTTCTTGCAGCATCTTGTCAAAGAATTCCCAACTACCCAAGCCCGCGGGGCACTGTACCCAGACGTAGGGGGCATTCTGCCCACCCCATACCTTGAGACCAACTTTCTCGCAGGTCTGACGCAGAAGGGCTGCATTGCCAAGATAGTGTGTGATGAGTGCCTTGGTCTGTGCCTGACCTTCTGGGCTGAAGAGAGCTTCTGCTCCGCGCTGGACGATGTAGCTAGCTCCGTTGAACTTTGTGCAATGACGGCGGTTCCAAAGCTGCGCAATGGAGACTTTTTCGCCCTTGGCGTTGCTGCCTGTGAGCTCTTTGGGGATGACGACGTAGCCGCAGCGTACGCCTGTGAAGCCGCCTTGCTTGGAGAAAGAGCGGAATTCTATGGCGCACTGGCGCGCGCCTGCAATAGCGTAGATGGAGCTAGGGATGCTCTCATCGGTGACAAAGGCTTCATAAGCACCATCATAAAGAAGGATGGCATCATTTGCCAAGGCGTAATCTACCCATGCTTGCAACTGCTCTTTGGTAGCAACTGCGCCTGTTGGATTGTTGGGGAAGCAGAGGTAGACCAAGTCCACTTTCTGGCTGGGTATCTCGGGCACAAAGCCATTTTCTGCGGTACAGGGCAGGTAGACCAGTCCTTCATAAGAACCATCGGCGCGTGCTTCGCCTGTATTGCCAGCCATGACATTGGTGTCAACGTAAACGGGGTAGACTGGGTCGGGTACAGCGATAACATTGTCACGACCAAAGATGTCGAGGATGTTGCCTGTGTCGCACTTGGCACCATCAGAGACATAGATTTCATCAGCTGTGATGTCCATGCCGCGCTCTGCGTAAGAGACAGAGGCGATGGCCTCTCTCAACCAAGCGTAGCCCTGCTCTGGTCCATAGCCGTGGAAACTCTCGCGTGCTGCTTGGTCGTCAACTGCCTTGTGCATGGCATCTATGGATGCCTGTGGAAGGGGCTCTGTGACATCACCTATGCCGCAACGGATAATCTGTGCTGCCTTATCGGCATTCTCTGCTGCAAAGGCTGCAACACGTCTTCCAATCTCAGGGAAAAGGTAGCCAGCCTGCAATTTTTGAAAACAATCATTGATTTTTGCCATAACGCGCGGCATCATGCCAGAATTATTACCACTTTGCAAGCATAAAACAAGCTCCTTCTTTATGAGAAGGAGCTTGCTGAAAAAACAGTTGATTGATTAAAATCAGTTTTGAAGTACTTGCATCAGCTTAGTAACAGCTGTCTTAAGAGCCTCATCGGGGCTTTGAGAAGCTGCTGCGAGTGCTTGGAAGCTTGCACCAAGACCTGCAAAAATCTTTTGACCTTCTGGACCAGTCATGAATGCTTCCATTGCCTTTTCGACTTCCTCTGCACTGCCGTCAGTCTTGCTTTGGGCTTCGAGCTCGAGCATTTCTTGCTTGAGGGTAACGAGCTTTGCTTCGATTGCTGCCAGTTTTTCAACTGCTACTGCAGAAGTAAGAGCGCCGTCTGTGGCTTGCTTGCAGATATCGCCAGCTTCGCCAAGAAGGGTGAATGTTTTGACAGTCTTGTCAATTACAACTTGTGCATCAACAGCAAATGCTGCTGGTGCGATAATAGCCGCGCAGGACGCGAGAAGTATTGTGGTCTTCATAGGTGTGTGAGTATAGCAGACGCACTACGGTCTGTCCATGACAAGAATAGAGTATGAGTCATTTTTTTTGTCATCA
>CAYJON010000041.1:0-16424 GCA_964371795.1 uncultured Akkermansia sp.
AAGCTGCAAATTATCGCCAAAAGGCGCCAAAAGGCATGCTGTGATGAGCATTTTTAACCTTGCTGCTTTCCGTAAACTAATTTTGCAAGATGCCCTTTACGCCTACGGCGCGTCATGAGAAGAAGCAAGGCTGCTAGGCTAATAGTTGCGGTGCTAGGTTCAGGAATTGTCACAGTTAGGGCGTACTGACCATTTTCTGAAAATGTAAAGTTGTAGATTTGAGAGAATGCGTCAAAACTTGCTTGAGTCGCAGCTAGCTCATCAATACGCAACCACTCATCACCCTCTGTGGCCCTGTAGTAGAGCTCATAATCCTTTGCCTCTATACCCTGCGCGTATTCACTCAGGTAATACTCTGCTTCCATCGTCTCCGCGCCAACCCAATCTATATCGAAATCAAAGCCCTCTATGAGCATGCGATCGGGCAAAGTCAAGAGATCAGCCATAGTGAGCTCTGTGATAGCTTTTATTTGAAGACGTTCCGTGTTCGCTGCCACATTCAGCGAAAGCATTTTCTGGGTGATATCCTCTTCGCGTCTAAAAAGTATGCGGGTGTCCTGATACACATTAATACCAGCAGTTAATTCTGCCACACTGTCAACATCGCGATGGAATTCGAGAGTTCCGCCATAGACATTGAGTTGCGTATTACTAAAACTAGGCGAACCAATAGAGACTGATGCCATTTTGCCAAAGGTAAGGTGCCCCGCATAATGATTGATTGTATGATCAGTGATTGCTCCATTCAAAATAACATCACCACCCGTAGGTGCTCCAGCAATAGCCTTGTTAACATTGAGTATAGAGGACAAACTAGCACCAAGAATCTCATCATCTATTTGCAGCTGACGCGTAGATGCCGCATTGAGGTTCACCGTGCCATTAGCGTTGACGATAGCATTTGAAATATTCCCAGCAGCGCGTTGAATCATGTTACCGCTCATCATCACATCTTGGTCTTGCGCCCAAAGATTAACCGTGCCACTACTATAAATAGCACCTCCGATTGCCGTTTCTGATAAAACGATGTTATTGAGAAAATCTGTGTCTATGAGATTCAATACACCTCCTCTATTATATATGGCTCCCCCACTGCCTGCTGCTTGATTTGACACAAACTGACTTGAAGATATATTAAACACCCCGCTACTAGAATAATTATTAATAGCTCCACCACTGCTGCTTGATTTATTTGATTCAAAACGGCTTGCAGAAATGGTCCATGTGGAACTTGCGCTATTCAAGATCGCCCCACCCAAAGTAGCTTGATTACCCTTAAATATCGCAGATGTAACCTCAACATCGGAGGCCTTCAAATTAGCAAACGCACCACCGTATAGTGCTTTGTTATCTATAAAATCAGTATCACTGATAGACATGGACTTACCAGTTACATTATAACAAATTGCACCACCATACGTTGCCGCAATATTCCCACGAAATTCAGAATTATCTATTGACTCAATATTGCCTGAATAATCCCCACCAGTTGTATTTGATTCCAGATAAATCGCACCACCGTTACTAGATGCAGTGTTCTCAACAAATGTCGTGTAAGTGATGGATTTAATGGTAGATTCTTTATCTGGAGCAGTTAAGAAAGCGGGATTAATTTTCCCTGCAAAAAGAGCACCCCCGCTTCCAAAAGTCGCTTCATTTTTACTAAAGGTAGAATTGGAAATGGTATCTATATCAGCCCCATTAATACTCGCTATGGCTCCTCCGTAGCTTTCTGACACGTTTTGGGTGAAATGAGCATTATCAATGAGTTTAATATTAACATTGGTCTCTGTGCTATCCAGAGCCCCATCATTGTTAATCGCGCCACCTGGTCCGGTAGCTTTGTTGCTTTGAAAGCTAGAATGACTGATTGATTCTACAGTTTGATTATTGTTAATCACCGATGAACCCACCGTATACCAGTCATTAAACTCCATATTTTCTAGGATCAAAGTCCCGTGATTAATGAAGCCATGTGTGCTAAAGCTTGCCTCATCTACTTCTGTGAAAATAAAATTTCGCATCGTCAGTGAACTACCCTCTTGCAGTATAAGTTCAGCACTCGCTCCTGTATTGGTTATGATAAATTTATTTTCACCAGTCGCACCTTCAATAACAAAGATTTTGCTTAAATCGATAAATTGATTTAAATCAATACTCTCGTCTGCTGTGATTGTGTAGCTTCCGCCAGCCCCATTCCACGCATCTTCCAGCGTTTGGGCATGGAGGGCAGAAATAACCGTTAGAGGTAACAGGAATGACTGAAAAATGATTTGTCGCATAAGAAAAAAATAAAATGGAGTTAGAGAGGTAAAATCCTCTTATTTGTAAAATATATTTTAGAAATATGATTATATTAGCATCACCAAGCCACTTTTCAAGCCATTTCTCTGCTAAATATTGTCTAATGACACTATTGTAGGACAAAAAAGGCTATTGAAAGAAGCAGATAACTGTGATATAATGCCCCCGCTATATGACCTTGGATGAACTCAGAGAAAAAATAGATGACACTGACAGACAGATTGTAGAACTGCTCAAGCAGCGTTCTCACTTTGTCCATGAGGTGGGTCAAATCAAGAAAACAGCAGACCGCCCTGTTTTTGTACCAGAGCGCGAATGTGATATGCACAAGAAGCTCATGACCCTCAACCAAGGTGTTCTTCCAGAAAAATCCCTACAGAGCATCTACCGCCAGATTGTCAGCTGCTCCTTCTTATTGGAGGGTGGCATGCGTATTGGCTACCTAGGACCAGAGGGCACTTGGAGCCATCAGGCCGCGCTCGCTCGCTTTGGCGAAAGCGTGGAGTACTTCCCCTTCCTCAGCTTTGAAGACACCTTTGACGCTGTAGAGCGCGGGGTAGTTGACTATGGGGTCATCCCTGTAGAGAACAGCACGGACGGTTCTGTGTCTCAGGCCATGGATCTTTTTGCCAAGACGGGACTGCAAATCTGTGCGCAAACACACCAAACAGTCAAAAACTGCCTCATCGCCAATGTTGAGGAAAAAGAGATTCGCACCATCTACTCCCACCCACAGGTGCTGGGACAATGCCACCACTGGTTGCAACGCTACTTCCCCATGGCAGCTTTGGTGCCTGTCTCTTCAACTGCTGTAGCAGCACACCGCGCCCAGCAAGAGGCAGAGCAAGGAGCAGCAGCCCTCGGCAGCGAGATGACGGCCAATCTTTATCATCTGCAAGTGCTGCAATCCAATATCCAAGACAGGGCGGATAATATGACTCGCTTTGTCATCATAGGCAAGCAGGATACCCAGCCAACAGGGCAGGATAGAACGACCATTTGCTTCACTGTTGCGCATCAGGCTGGTTCGCTAGTGGATGTCTTGCAGTATTTTAGAAATCACAAAATCAACCTCTTCAACATAGGCTCTCGCCCCACGCGCGATACGGCATGGGAATACGTCTTCTACATTGATGTAGAGGGTCACCAAAAGGAAGAACCCCTGCGCACCTGCATAGAAGATTTGAAAAAACACTGCCCCATCTTTAAGGTGCTGGGCTCTTATCCAGAAATCTAAGCCAGCTCTCACGCCCTCCCCTCTCTCCCTATGGCTTTCAAGCGACAACAGGCTTTGGAACTCTTGCGCCGCGCGTGGCAGAACAACAGACTGCCCCACGCCCTACTCATTGTGGGTTCTCAGGCAGCAGGCAGTCATGCCCTCGCCTGCGACATAGTCTGCGAGCTCTGCCATACAGAGGCGCAGAACTTGCAGGATTTGCAACACCCCCTTTTCCGCCATGTGCGCCCCAGCTCTCGTAGCCGTTCCATCCTCGTGGATGATATTCGCGCTAATGAGTCCTTTCTCTCCCTACGCGTGCAGGAGGATGAGTACAAAATCATCGTCATCACCGATGCAGAGTGCATGAAGGAGGAGGCAGCCAACGCCTTTCTCAAGACATTGGAAGAGCCCCCTCCCCGCACCCTCATTATTCTGGTAACAGAGCACCCAACACGCCTGCTACCCACCATCCTCTCCCGCTGCATACGCATGGAGCTGCGCGAGGAGCAAAACAGCCTTCACCTCAGCGAGGTGCAGCAGGTCTTTTTCCCCATACTCATGGATGCCTTAGAGCAGGCTGGTGATGACATCACCGCCATCGCGCTGAGCACCGATATCCAACGCCTCTTGCAGAGCAGAAAGGAAGAAATTACCAAGCAGTACACCGCCCAAGTCAAGGAGCAAGCAAAGCGATTTTCCGATGGCACGGATGTGCGCGACTGGGAATCCCAGCAAAAGGATGCTACCCTAGCCCGTATTGAGACAGAATACCTCCGAGAGAGGGAAGAGTTGCTAGAACTCATCACCCTTGCCCTAGGGCAGGCTGTTCTCAGTGCCTCCCACGCGACAACAGTACGTCCCATGTCCCCTGTGATAGAGGAGTTGGGACGCCGCTTTTCCCTCCCCAAGCTACTCTTGCGCATGCAGGCTCTTGATGAGCTACGCCGCGATATCAATTTTAACGTCAAGGATTCTCTTGCCTTTGATGTACACCTACTTGATGCCTTAGGCAAAGGGAACTAACCCACAGAGAAAGAAAAAGTGATGAAAAGCATGACAGGATTTGGCGCAGCCAGTGCGCCCGTAATGGGACAGATGCTGCGCGTTGAGATGAGTGGCATCAACCGCAAGCAGTTGGAGGTGAGCATCAACATGCCACGCGCATGGGCAGAACTAGAGCCCGCCATACGTGCTCTCGTTGCAGAACGCGTCTCACGCGGTCGCGTGCAGGTGAGCATCAGCTTCGAGCAATCTGACAGCGGCAGCAAAAAGCTAAGCACTAATGAGGCAAAACTTAGCGAACTCTGCGCCCAACTCCCCCTCATCCAAGAAAAGCTGGGCAGCACAGTCAGTGTTGCCCTCTCCGACCTGCTGCGCCTCGGTATTATTGAAGAGGATCAGGAACAGGAGGTGACAGCCGAGGAACGCTGGGCAGAACTTGCGCCTCTCGTTTCCTCCGCGCTAGAGAACTACATGACGATGAAGCAGGAAGAGGGTAACAAGCTGCAGGATGACATGCTTTCCCGCATTGCCCTACTGCGCGATTTGCGATTGCAATTAGGCGAAAGTGCAGCTGGTGTCACCCAGCATTATCGTGCCAACCTACTGCGCCGTTTGTTAGAGAGCGACCTAGCACTCCCCTTGGATGATGAGCGCATTGTCAAGGAAGTCGCCATTTTTGCCGACCGCTGCGATATCAGCGAAGAGCTCACCCGTCTGGATTGCCACCTTGACCAATTTTGCGCCCTATGCGAAAAGGATGAACCCCTCGGTCGCACGCTGGACTTCCTCTGTCAGGAGATTTTTAGAGAGCTCAACACAACTGGCTCTAAGGCAAACAATGCTGCTCTGGCTCAACTGGTCGTCAGTGCAAAAACAGAACTGGAAAAAATCCGCGAACAGGTACAAAACATAGAATGATTTTATGAAACAATTAGGCACTCTCCTCATCACATCAGGACCTTCTGGCTCTGGAAAAACCACACTCTGCCGCCGCGCCGAGGCAGCTGGCATGACCAGCTACTCCATCTCCTGCACCACCCGCGCCCCACGCCCTGGGGAGCAGGACGGCATAGACTACTTCTTCCTCTCTCCTGAAGAATTTGCAGCAAAGGTAGAGGCTGGGGAATTCCTCGAGCACGCCACCGTTCACGGCAACAGCTACGGCACGCTCAAAGAGCATGTCAAGGCGCGTCTCCTCGAAGGTTCTAATGTGGTCATGGATATAGACGTACAGGGAGCAGCCAGCATACGCAACTGTCCTGATGAAGTTATCCAACAGGCCTATGCTGACCTCTACATACACATCCCAGCGGCAGAGCTCGAAGCCCGCCTCCGTGGTCGCCAAAGTGACAGCGAAGAGGTCATCCAGTTACGCCTTCGCAATGCACGCGAGGAAGATGCACAACGCGGGGAATACGACTACGTACTTGTTTCTGCTGATAGAGAGCATGATTTCGCCAAGTTTTCTGCCCTGCTGACAGCCTTGGGGATGCGTAATAATTTTTTATAAACTACTTGATTTTCCCGCGCATTGCTTTATTATAATGCGCGTATTACTGCCATGATAGAAAAACTCCGCGTACGACTTCTTGATCGCGAACACCCTGTTCGCATCCACCTTATTGGGGTAGCTGGCTCTGGAATGAGCGGGCTAGCGCGCATGCTCATGGAAATGGGGCATCAGGTCAGTGGTTGCGACCGCGTCACCAGTACAGAGACAGAGAATCTGCAACTCGCAGGGCTCCAATTTTCCTGTCCTCATAGCGAAAAATGTGTCGCCGATGCAGAAGTGGTCATCTACTCCAGCGCGATTCGCGAAGATAACATAGCCTTATCGACTGCACGTGATTTGGGCTGCATCTGCCTACGCCGCGCAGACTGCCTCGCTGCCATTCTTAATAATAAAAAGGGCATCATCGTTGCGGGCACACATGGCAAGACAACGACCTCCTCCCTCGCTACCCACCTGCTGCGCGAAAGCCGCCTACGCCCCTGCCACTATGTCGGCGCAGAAATCCCCGTTTTAGGCGCTAATGCCCACTGGAATGAGGAGAGCGAATACCTTGTCGCAGAGGGTGATGAGAGTGATGGCACACTAGTCAACTATGAGCCAGAACACAGCATCGTGCTCAACATCGAGGCAGAGCACCTCGACCACTACCGTGACCTAGACCACATCAAGGAGGTGTTCCACACACTCTGCAAAAAGACACGTGGGAAGATTTTTTACTGTGCCAGCGATGAAGGCGCGCGTAGCGTCTGCTCCACCTACGAGAACAGCGTTTCCTATGGCTGGGAAGATGCGGATTACAGCATATCCGACATGACGGTAAAGCGCGGTCGCACACACTTTGACATCCTTTACAAGGGCGAAACACTGGGACGTGTGGAGCTGGGTATCCCTGGAAAGCACAATGTTCTCAACGCACTGGCTGCTGTGGCCGTCTCTCTGGAAATGGGGGCTGACTTTGGCGCCATGGCAAAGGGTCTCACCAGCTTTGCTGGTGCAAAGCGTCGCTTTGAGACAAAGTACCTCTCCCGCCACTACCGTCTGGTTGATGACTATGGCCACCATCCTACAGAGCTAGCCGCGACGCTGCAAACAGCGCGCAGCCTTGATCCAAAACGTCTCATTGTCCTCTTTCAACCCCACCGTTACACGCGCACGCAGCTCCTGCGTGATGACTTTGGGCAGTGCTTGCAAAACCTCGATCGCCTAGTCGTAACAGACATTTACCCTGCTAGTGAATTACCCATCCCCGGTGTCACGGGACAATGCATTATTGACGCGGTGAAGGAACAGGGCAAGGTGAAGGCAAAGTTCATCCCCTCCGTACGCAATGCTCAATTAGAGGCTGGCAATAGGCTCAAATCTGGTGACCTCCTCATCACTCTTGGCGCAGGCAATATACACGAGGCGGGCACACGCATGGCGCAGGATTTGCGCATCATGACAGAGATGGAGCAAGAGCTGGACACAGACGACATCAGTTGGAAGCTCTATGAACCCATGCACAAGCATACCACCCTGCGCGTCGGCGGTGCTGCGCAGTTCTGGGTAGAACCACGCAGCGTAGCAGCCCTACAGGGCGCAATTAACTTTTTCAAAGACCGTGGCATCCCCGTCTACATCATAGGACGCGGTAGCAATATCCTTGTCCGCGATGGCGGTATACGCGGGGCGGTGATTCGTCCCTGCGGGGATGATTTTGAGCAGCTGCGCTACGATGAAAATCAAATCATTGCAGGCTGTGCTGTCCCTCTGAAAAAAATAGCCCGCTTTGCGGAGCGTAACAATATCATAGGCTTTGAGTGGATGAGCGGCATCCCCGGTAACGTGGGCGGTAGCCTGCGCCAGAACGCTGGAGCTATGGGTAGCGATATGTGGGAGCTCTTTGAATCTGCCCTCTGCCTTGACGAGAATGGGGACACCATCACGCTACACAAGGGGCAGATGCAGGAGGCGCAGTACAGGCGTATCCCAGAGTTCACCCGCAATATTGTGCTCGAAGCACGCTTCACCGCGCGTGAGGGCAGCAGCGAGGAAATACAGGCACGCACAGAAAGCTACAAGCAGCGTCGCCTCAACTCCCAGCCTACTGAACCCAGCGCAGGATGCACCTTTGTCAACCCCACGGACAGCGAGGGAAATACCCTGCCCGCAGGCAAGCTCATTGATGATTTGGGGCTCAAAGGCACCAGCATGGGTGATGCTATGATATCCCCCGTACACGCAAACTTCATCGTCAACACAGGGGACGCATCCGCGACGGATGTCACCTCCCTCATTGACCAAATCATCGCGCAGGTCAAGGAAAAGCACCAGATTTCCCTGCGCACGGAAATACAAATTCTCGGCGAAAGAGAACCAGAGTTCTAAAGCTGCCCCTCACCCACCCCCTTATCATGAACAAGAATACCCGCATCACCGTCCTCATGGGAGGACCTGGCTCAGAACACGCTGTATCCATCAGCTCCGGCGAAGGAGTGATCAAGGCTCTGCAAGATGCGGGCTTCTGTTCTGTCACCCCCCTCATCGTCACAGATAGACAACCCATCATACCAGAGGGTACAGAGTTATGCTACAACATGATTCACGGCACTTTTGGAGAGGATGGAGAGCTGCAAAGCTACTTGGAGCAAATCAAAGTCCCCTACACGGGTGCTGGCTCTGCGTGCAGCAAGCGATGCTTTGACAAGGTACTGACAAAGCGTGCCATGCAGGCTGCTACTGTCCCTTGCCCACAGGATGAGGTGCTGACACGCGAAGAGGTCTTGGCGGGGACTCTACCCAGCATCCCCATACCCTGCGTGGTCAAGCCTCCCAAGGAAGGCTCATCCGTCGGTGTGCATATTGTCCAAGAAGTGGCAAAATTGCAAGATGCCCTCGACGATGTTGCAGGCTATGGCGAAGAAATACTCATTGAGCAATACATAGCAGGTAGAGAGCTCACGGTTGCCATCCTTGACGGAGAGGTCTTTCCCGTGGTGCAGATTTGCCCACGTGATGGCTTTTATGATATGAAGAACAAGTACCCTTCCCTTTACTCTGGAGGCGCGGGCAGTGATTATATCTGCCCTGCCGAGCTCTCTGAGGAAGAAAGGCAAGCCGTACAGAGTGCCGCCCTCGCCGCCTACCGCGCATTGGGCGTGGAGGTGTACGGACGCGTTGATGTTCTACTCACAGCAGAGGGAGAGCCCTTTGTTTTGGAAATTAACACCATTCCGGGCATGACCAGCAGCTCTCTCTTCCCCAAGGCAGCTGCGGCACATGGTATCAGTTATGCAGAGCTCTGTGAGCGCATTGCCGACATTTCTATCGCCCTCCCTCGGGCTTAGCACGCCATGGCCAAGAAAAACAGCTACCGAACGCAGGCTGGCAAGAAAAGCGAGCTCAAGCAATTAGAAAAGGTAAAATTGCTGCGTGACAAGCTGCGCAGAGTCAGAAAAAATTACCGTCTACACCTCTCACGAGGCCTCAAAAAAGCCCTCATCATCATACCCCTTGTCACTATTCTGGGTTTTGGTGGCTACTACGCGGTTCAAAGCATACGCGAGCATGCTGCCACGCTGAATATCTCTAATATTCACGTTGAATCAGAGGGCTACATGAGCAAGCAAGAGATACTCGATATGCTTGATTTGCAAGATGGTGCACATTTTATATCCATAGACACCAAGGAGCTGACAAAAAAGCTAGAGGCATCCCCCCTCATCCACCATGCCAATGTCACCGCCAATTTTCCCGATACCCTCAACATTCAGGTGCAAGAACGCTTCCCCCTCGCCTTGATTGAGATGGAGGACGGTATACTCACAGGGCAGAGAGAACGATTTTTCATCTGCAAAGAGGGGCATATTCTACCCATCATAGAGGGTAGCTTCCATCAGCAGTTCCTCCACAGCCCCATCTGGTATGTCAGACCGACCGATTACGATCAATATAGCACAGAGGGGCGCATCAAGGAGCAAAGCCTTGAGAGCATTGTGGAGCTCATTGAAGCAATCAACCAACACCAGCTCGATGCCCTTCCTGCGGTCACAGAAATCCACCGCCCCAAGGAATGGAAAATCATCCTCTCACTAGAAACAGGCACTGAGGTGGTGATGCGCACCAGTGATATCAAGGGGCAGATGGAGAGACTTATCACCATCTTGCAGCATGCGCGTGATAATCAACGCCTCGTACGCAGCGTCAATGTCATCCCAGAAATCAATCCCGCCGTCGTCTACGCTGACTAACGACGCCTAGGTCGCATCAGCAAAGCAGCAAGAGCAAGCAGGCTGAGCGTTGCCGTACTAGGCTCGGGAATAAGGGTCGTATAGGCACGGATATTGAGGCCACCAGCATCATGCGTCACCTGAAAGAAGCCTGTGGTGACATCCTGTGACAGGTAGCTGTCGTAGGCATCCGACATGCCAAAACTCCAGAGCAAGGAATTCGTCCCACCAGAGAGGTCAGTCCCATATATATTGACTGTGCTATTACTATCAAAGCCCTCTATGAGTCCGCTAATCAAATCAATATCAAATTGTCCCGCAGTCAACAAATCTGTGCTGAGGTAAAGATTGATGTTTTCTGTACCATCTAGGGTGAGAGTACCGCCATTATTCAGCGTGATGCTAGAGTAATTCCCCATCCCCTCGCCCTGTACGTAAAAGTCCACATCTGTTGCACCATCTACTTCCAATGATTGCTCCAGAGTCAAACTAGCATGGGTCATGATCTGCTCTGCAGCGTCAATGCTACCCAGAGTGATGCTGCTGAGCTCAAATACATCAGAAGTCATCACAAAGTTGCCCTGTTCAAAAATAACATCCTGAGCAAAGCGCGTTGTACCAGAGGTATACTGGGAGCGCAGATTACCTACCAGA
The DNA here is from genome assembly GCA_964371795.1 of uncultured Akkermansia sp. Taxonomy (GTDB): domain Bacteria; phylum Verrucomicrobiota; class Verrucomicrobiia; order Verrucomicrobiales; family Akkermansiaceae; genus Akkermansia. The sequence goes on from CAYJON010000041.1 coordinate 10,901, forward strand.
GTCACCGTATCCGTGCTGTTTTCCGTAGATAACTCCAAAGCAAGCTCATTACCCGCGGCTACATAGTTGATGGCATCACCCAGCTGTTTTTCTGTTTCACCAGAGAGTATGTACTGGGCAGAAACGTTAGCACCGTCACCAAAGACAACTCGACCATCCGTATTTTCGTCAAAGTTAGCTGGATCTTGTATAATCTGTATACCGATAACTGGGGGGTTCACAGAGCTGCTCAAAACATCAGGATTGAGCACCACATCAACATCAATATTGCCAGTAAATATCCCTGAAAGCGTGCCTGTCACATCATTAGCTGTCCCCTCACCGTCTACAAAAATCCCCACAGCAGCATCCACAGCTATATCAGCATCACTGCTGATGCTAATCTGAGCATCGTTATAGCCTATTTCTGGTTGCTGAGAGCCAGTATTAAAATCCCCAATGCCCTTGAGCTGTATACCCACCGCCTGCACGACATTGTGCATGTTAATGGTGCCAGTGATACCTGCACCCTGTATCATGTTGCCATCAGAGTCAATACCAACGCGTGTTCCATTGTTGAACTGGTAACCCACCGCAGAACTGCTATCAATCACATTCACCGTTGTGGAGAGGGTTTCCACACTAAAATAGGCACCTAACTCCACACCATAGACCACTGCATCAGTGCTTTCCGCTGGCGTTCCCGAGCCTGATTCTAGACCTATATAGTCAATCACCGTCACAGAGCCGTCCACCTGCTTGATGATATTATAACCCGCACCTCCTGCATTAAAATAATGCAAGAGGATACCATAAGTCGTATCTGAATAGAGATTGGCATCCCCTGTAGGATTGGCTGCGGAAGTGATGGTCATATCCACATCTAGCACCCAGTCGTAAACCACATCCACGCTGGGCGCATTATCTAGGCGTAACAACTCCCAAGAATTCCACGACACAGAACCTGAGGACGGTCCAACTGTCGCGTTAATAATCCCCGTGATGGAGGTGAGATCCTCTGTGCCTTCCAGTAGCAGATCATAGCCCCAATGCGTCGTGGTGACCGTGTCTTCTACAGTGAGTGTTCCTAAATCAAAAATCGTGCCTGTAGAGTAAGTTGGATCATAGTCAATTGCTATATCATTCTCACCATAAGTAACTGAGCTTTGCCCCATTAACGGCATAGCAAACACAAGGGAGCAGCCGAGGATAAAATAGAGTTTGTATGTAAAATTTGTTTTCATCATTGTTCTAAGTGGCATCATCATAATTGAGTAAAAAAAACTCTTCAATCTATATAACTAACTTATATATAACAATAAACAAATCTACCCTTCATCATTATCATTGACTTAATGTGCTACAGAGTATAGAATACAATGTCCATGAGCACATTTTCATCCTCTTTTTCCCCGCGTGGTCAGCGTCCCTTCCGCAAGAACAACGACTTTCGCTCCTCCCGCCCCTTTTCACCCAGCCCGAGAGCAAGGCGAGAAGAACCCGCCCCCGAGGGAAGCGAGAACTGGCTACGCCCTTGGGTGCAGTTGAAGTACTTCACCTACAATCCTGCCGTTTTCCCACGCATGCTAGGCGCATCCAGCCCCGACGCACAGGCAGGTGGGCTCATCCACGTCTATGACAAGAATGGAGAACTTTTTGGTGGTGGCTTTTGGAACGCGCATAGCCGCACCCCACTGCGCATGCTCACCCACAGCCGCGATCCCATCAGCGAAAAAGACCTCACCGCCGCCCTCAAAAAAGCCGTCCTCTGGCGTCGCGAAGAATTACAACTCGATGAGGTAACCAACGCCTACCGCGTGCTCCATGGCGATTCTGACGGCATAGGTGGTCTCATTGTTGATCGCTATGCTGACGTCCTCAGTCTGGATGTGACCACACTGGGGGTCTGGTTGCGTCTGGTAGAATGGCTACCCATCCTGCATGAGCTTTGCGGCACATCACGCCACGTCATCCATGTTGACCCCAGCATTGCCCGCATGGAGGGCATTGACCCAGACACAGCCCCCGAGAGCAAGCCTGTGCGACTCGTGCGCGTGGTTGAACATGGTGTAGAATATGAAGTGGACTTTGCACAGGGGCACAAGACAGGATTCTTCTGCGACCAACGCGACAACCGCGTGAAGCTCGCAAAACTGGTCAAGGGCAAATCCCTGCTCGACCTCTGCTGCTACTCTGGAGGCTTCTCCATCCAAGCAAAGCTACGCGGCGGCGCGTCAGAGGTGACCGCTGTTGACCTCGATGAAAACGCCATCGCCATGGCAAAGCGCAATGCCAACATCAACCACGGGCAGCATCGCATCGACTTTGTCCACGCAGACGCCTTTGTCTACGCACGCCAGATGGTGCGCAATGGAAAACTCTTTGATGTCGTGCTGCTCGATCCTCCCAAGTTTGTCCTCGGACGTGATGAGGAAAAAGACGAAGGCATCAAAAAATACTATGACCTCAACATGCTGGGCATGCAATGTGTGCGCCCTGGGGGGCTTTTTGTAACCTGCTCCTGCTCTGGGCTACTCTCTGCCTATGAGTTTGAAAAAACCGTCATCAAAGCAGCCCAACGCCTAGGTCGTCGCTTGCAGATAGTAGAGATGTCAGGCCCCGGCTGGGATCACCCCTACCTCTCCACCTACCCAGAAGGTCGCTACCTCAAGGTACTCTGGGCTCGCCTCATGTCATGATTTTTACCCTCGTCATTGGGCTAGGACTCGCCCTCATCCTCGGCATTCTTGCGCAGAAGGTCAAACTTTCTCCGCTGGTGGGTTACCTGCTAGCGGGCATGATTGCCTCGGGTCAGCTCTGGGGCATAGAGGTGGACAGCCACCTCGTGGAAGAGTTCTCGCACATGGGGGTTATCCTGCTTCTCTTTGGGGTGGGACTACAATTTCACGTCAAGGATCTGCTAGCCGTCAGGCGCATTGTTGTCCCCGGGGCTATGCTTAGCATCGTCAGCATGACACTGCTAGGGGCTCTCGTCTACTCCCTCTTCGGGGCAGAATCACCCTACGCCTTCAGCCCCTTCATGTACGGGCTCTGCATCTGCGTGTCCTCTACTGTGGTGCTAACGCGCATCCTGAGTGACAATCGCATCCTCCAAACTGCCATTGGTCATACAGCCATAGGCTGGCTGGTGGTGGAGGATATCTTTACCATCATGCTGCTGGTTCTGCTGCCTGTCCTTGTAGACATCATAGAGGGGCAACATGGTGCGGGGATGATGGCCATGGTGCAGGCCACGGGATGGATGATTTTGCGCCTTGCGGCCTTGGTGCTCTGCGTGGGTATATTGGGTCGCCTCGTCATCCCTCGCATACTGACCCTCGTTGCGCGTAGCACGTCCAGTGACTTATTCACCCTGACAGTGCTGGTTTTGGCACTGGGCATTGCTGCGCTATCCTCCTACGGCTTTGATGCATCCATGGAATTTGGCGCCTTCCTCTCTGGCATGGTCGTTGGTCAAAGCCGCTTTTCTGCCAGAGCAGCAACAGAAGCTCTCCCTATGAAGGATGCCTTTGCGGTGCTCTTCTTCGTCTCCGTGGGCATGGGTTTTAGTTGGTCAGGCATGGTGGATTACTGGGCTCTTGCCCTTGCGACACTTTGTCTCAGCGTCTTGGTAAAACCCCTCATCGCGCTATTTGCCATCCTCTGTCTGCGCAAGACGAGCCGTTTGGCAGTGGGAGTGGCGGGCACATTATCCCAAATCGGGGAATTTTCCTTCATCTTGGCCTCCTTGGCTGTGGCGAGTTACCAGCTCCTCCCCCTTGCAGCCGCCAATGTCATCACAGGGGTAGCCATCGTCTCTATTACCATCAACTCCATCCTCTACCGCCACGCAAGCAAACTCACGCAATTTTTAGAAAACCGCGGTATAGGTCTGCTGCACTCCAAGAATACAGAACAGGTCGAAGCCCCGCATGACGACAGGCATCGCATCATCGTCATAGGTTATGGACCCTGCGGTCAGCTCTGCACGCGCATCCTCCAAGAAAATGATATGGATGTAGTCGTGTTGGAAATGAACATAGACACAGTCAACAAGCTGTGCCAAGAAGGCATCGTCGCCATCTTTGGCGATGCGCGTCATCGCAGCATCTTAGAAACAGCAGGGGTGGAAAAGGCACGCGCCATCATTATCACCGCCTCCGCAGCTCCTAGCCTAGAGATAGCCCATGCCGCCACCGCCCTCAATCCAGAGATACGCGTCATGGCGCACACCAGCTACATCAATGATGCCCTACGCCTGCGCGAAGAGGGAGCACAGACCGTCTTCTCTGGAGAGGAAGAAGTAGCCCTCACCATGACCTCCTTCCTGCTGCGCTCCTTTGGCGCAACAGAAGAACAGGTCGGCTACGAACGCCGCCGCGCTCGCCGCATGCTATCACAGGGCGAGGTAGAATAATTAAGCCTGTCTGCGGCGACGGCGCAGGAGGCAGGCAGGTCCAAGAGCCAGAATGAGCAAGACGCTGCTGGGCTCGGGTATAAGCTTCATTCCCATAGCGCTGAAGAGAGCTATCTCCGTAGAGGTGAGTTCACGGCGAATGACGCCATCGCCTATGGCATACTGCATGAGGAAATCTTCACTGCCTAGCGTTGCTACAATGTGAGAGACACTAGAACCATCTTGGTAATCCGCAGGATTATACATATTAAAGCCCGAATCACCTAAGGCAATTTCTGCACCAAGCGTGAGCTGTGTGGGGTCGTTACCTGATAAATTTTGCAAAATAAGGGTATCATAAGCACTAACTCTTAAGTGAGAAATACTTTCCCCTGCAAATTGAAATGTATCCAAGGTGTACTGATTGCTCTCGCTATCAGCTGGCGCACCAAATAAAGTGGACTGGAAGCCCATACCATGGGTGAGCTCATGTAGCAGAACAGAATGGAAGTCTATCTGAGAGCTGCCAATCATGCTAGCATCAGCTCCATAATAAAAGTTTGTGCCTCTATTCATCGTAATCGCTATATCCGTCTTGCTAGCGTCCTGCACTATCCCCATCAGCGCGGCTTGAGCACCATTGATGGCATTATAGCTGAGACCATTGGCTGCCTCATAGCTAACGGGCGTATAGAATTCATCTCCACTGGATTTTGTCCCTTTAGTTGTAAAGGAGCTTGTAGCTGTTCCGAGTGTGCCACTTGATAATGAATCAAATGTCAGAGATATGGTAATCTTGTCCGTCGTGTTAAATGTCGCGGAGTAAGGCGAGAGAAGCTGCGCCCAGTAGTCAATGGACTCTTGAGCGATTTTGTCAATTTGGCTCATTTGCGCACTTGATGTTGTACCGTAGCTTACAATGTCCATTTTGAAAAAGTCATTTTCAATGGTAGTTTGAGCTACAGCGGTGCCAGAAAAGAGTGCCGATAGCGATACAAGCGCAGAAAGAGTAAAGTACTTCATAGATCTCTTATTCTAACAAAGTGACATAGCAAATCAAGCACTAATGTTTGAGAATTTCAAAATTTCTGCTCATCAAAACGCAAGCAGCACACCCCCACTGAGAGGATGTGCTGTTTGTTGAATAGT
>CAYJON010000042.1:0-16384 GCA_964371795.1 uncultured Akkermansia sp.
ATGGAGGCAGGTCGCCCCCAAGTCCTCAATCCCAAAAACTGCAAGACAGACTGCCCCGCCTGTGCCCGCGTCTGCCCCGAAGGCGCAATCATCTTTCCCAAGCACCCAGAGCCCCCCATCAACGGAGGCGAAGGTGGCAACCAAGGGGATCTGACAGAGCAAAAAGCTCTCATCGACAAGGATCTCTATGTCAAGTTAGCCGCAAGACGCGAGCTAGCACGAAAAATAAAACTTTTTAATAATCAATAAAAACATGTTCAAATTCTTTTACCGTATGTTGAGAGAAGTTCATCCCACTCTCCTGTGGAAATTCATGTGGAATTTCTGCTATAAGGGGCAACGTGCGGTGAAGCAATTTGAAAAAAGGAAGAAGCAGGGAAAACGATTCCCCGCCTTCATGGTGATTTCCCTAACAAATAGCTGCAACCTTTCTTGCAAGGGCTGCTGGGTCTCGGTCAATGCAGGGCGTGTAGAAATCGCGCCCGAAAAGCTAGGGAAGCTCATTGAGCAGTGCAAGAAGAACGGCAGTTACTTTTTTGGCCTACTGGGCGGAGAGCCCCTGCTCTACAAAGGTTTGTTTGATGTCATAGCAAAGCATCCCGACTGCTATTTCCAGATTTTTACCAACGGAACACTGCTGACCCCCGAGGTGGCAAAAAAAATGCGCCAGCTCAAAAACATTACTCCCATCATCAGTATAGAAGGCGACGCCATTGTCTCCGACATACGCCGTGGTAGCACCAATGTGTATGAGCGTTCTTTGCAGGCCTTAGAAAACTGCGCCAAGGAAAAAATCATCACAGGTGTCGCGACCAGTGTCTGCAAAAACAACATCGACACGCTGGCTACAGAGAAGTTCATCCGAGAGCTTATCAAGAAAAAGGTCCACTACGTCTGGTACTACATTTACCGCCCTGTGGGTGCACATCCCAATCTCGATCTAGCCCTCTCTGCCGAGGAGATTACAAAGCTGCGCCGCTTCATCGTTGAAAAGCGTTGCACAGAGTCCATCGCCATTGTCGATGCCTATTGGGACGCAGAGGGGAATGCACTATGCCCAGCAGCCATGGGCTTTAGCCATCATATCAATATGTTTGGAGATATTGAGTTTTGCCCTCCTATGCAGTTTGCAAAGGATAAAATCACAGGCGATGGCTCCGATCTAGAGGCTATTTTGGAGGGTTCAGAGTTCTTGGAGAACTTCCGTTCCTTTGTGACAAAGGAAACACCCGGTTGCATCCTGCTCAACAACCCAGAAAAATTACATGATTTCCTTCAGAAGGAAGGCGCGCGCGATTCTAGTGGTAGGCATTGTGGCTTTTCCGAGATAGCAAAAATGCGCCCCTGCCCCTGCCATCATCAGGAGGCAGATGTAATACCAGAGAAGAGCTTCTGGTACAAGTGGGCGAAGAGATTCTACTTCTTTGGTTTCGGTGCATATGGTTAGGACAAAACAGCGTGAGGTACTCCAACTCATTGATGAGTATGCGCAGAAGGCACAGATAGTGCCTCCTGTGGCTCTGGATGAGTTGACGGAATACGCACAACAACTCCCTTTTGAGGCAGCCGACTACGGCGTGAGCTCCGAATGGGTGATTATCATGCTGCACAATGCTATTTGGCGCGAGACGGTGAGCTCCATCCCCGCCCACCGAAAGCTTTTCTTGCTCCCCCGTTGTCTCAAGAATGCGACAAAGTGCCGTGCTATGACTGATGAGCTAGGGCTCATCTGCGAGCAGTGTGGCTCTTGCAACATAGGCAGTCTGACAGATGAGGCTGAGAAACTGGGCATGATGACCCTCGTCTCCGAGGGCTCTCCCATTGTCCGAAGTGTCATTGAAAGCGGTGCAGCCGATGCCATCATCGGGGTGAGCTGCATGAACTCCCTCAAAAAGGTTTTCCCCCACATGGTGAATTATGGCGTGCCAGGCATTGCCATTGCTTTGGATAATGACGGATGCGTCAACACGCGCGTGGATGAGATGCTGGTGCGCCAGTTTCTCTACATGAAGGCAGAGCAAGGCGACAAGAATGTCCTCAACAGTCATGAATTGGAGGAGGAGACAAAGGCTCTATTCAGCGATGCTTCCTTGGATGAGGTGATGGGACCCTGCCTAGGGGCTCCTCAACGCATAGCTAGAAAGTCCTTACAGGGCAAGGGAAAACGCTTTCGCCCCTTTCTCTGCTTGGCAGTCTATCGCTGCCTAGCTGACAATCACGGTGATCTGCCTCTCTTTGTCAAAAAAATGGCTCTCGCGGTGGAGTGCTTTCACAAGGCCTCTCTCATTCACGATGACATAGAAGATGAAGACACGCAGCGCGATGGTGTTGCCACCCTGCACACGGAAGAAGGCTTGGCTGTCGCCATCAACAGCGGTGACCTCTTGCTAGGTGAAGGCTACCGCCTCATTTCGGAAGTAGACGCGCCTGTTGACATAGCTGCATTGCTCCGCGTTGCAAGTGCGGGTCACCTAGCCCTCTGTGTGGGTCAAGGGGATGAGTTACTCCTCACCCGCGATAGGAAAAATTATACTGTAGAGCAGATTATCGCCATCTTTAAGGGCAAGACTGCTCCCGCCTTTGAGGTGGCTCTGGTCATGGGTGCTATCTGCGCAGGCGCAGACGCAGAGCTTTGCCAGTTGCTCAGCCAGTACAGCGAGAGCTTCGGCATTGCCTACCAGATATATGACGATATAACAGATTTCCAGAATGGACAGGATGCCCAAGAAGGACGACTTTCCATCATGCTGGCCTTGGGTCACGAACAGTTACCCGAGGAAGAGGATATACTCAACCATATGAACAGAGCCCTCGCCTACAAGCAAGCAGCAGAGCTCTACGAGCAGCACAGAGAAGCTGCCTACCACAGCCTGCGCCAACTGCGCAATGGCGAACTCAAACGACTACTATTCCGCATAACGACACGTATTCTCAAGGATGTATCATAATATCACAGCTAACTCATTAGAGGTTCAAGCAGTGTTGCTAAAGGGCGTCAAGCAAATGAGCCCCGAGGCAAGAGAAATCATATCAGAATACATATTAGATAAAACTAACTTTCAGGATGGCGCCTGCCTCAACCGCGCTGGCAAGGGGGATTTGTACTACACGATGTTTGGTCTCAGCTGCGCTGATGCCTTGCAATTACGCCTTCCTTGGTCTTCCTTTTCGCGCACACTCAAAAAGACAGCCTTGCATTCCTTGGATGTAATCCATCTCAGCTGCTGGGTAAAGTGCTCTCTGCTGATGCTTCTCAAGCAAAAGTGGGCATGGAACAGCTTTGTGCTACTCTGCCAGCTTTGGCAGGTGAGAAAGTACATCCAAAAACAGCAACTTGCGGAGAAAATTATCGAGCTGCGCGATCCCTATCTTGTCTTCTTGATGGTGAATGTCATGCAGGATTTGAAGATGGACATCTCTGACAGCCTCAAGCAGCAGTACATGGAACTGCTAGAGAAGGAGCAGTCAGCCAACGGCAGTCACGGCGGCGTGGTTGCGACAACGGTTGCAGCCATTCTCACCAAGAGGCAATTGACGGGAGAGCTGGACACAGCTGCTCTCGACTGGCTAAAGAGCCAGCTGCATGAGTTGGGCGGATTCCGGGCCTCCGATTTGACAGCCATGCCCGACACCCTATCGACAGGGGTTGCGCTATTCACACTGCGCGTCTGCGAGTGCCTCAATGAGGACATCATTCAAAAGTGCTCTGTCTTTTTGCAGAATCATTGGTTGGACAATGGGGGCTTTGCTAGCGTGATTAACGATGAGGAAAGCGATTGTGAGTACACTTTTTATGGACTACTAGCATCAGGAGCTATTCAAAAATGAGAGAGCAGGCCACAGAGATTTTAGCAGAAAAAATCCTCTCGCAGTACAGCGAGGGTGCGCTATGGCAGGGCTACCTGTCCAGCAGTGCTGTCTCCACCGCCACTGCTAGCTTTGCCCTGCTCCAGTGCAAGCAAGCCCACCCAGAGGGCGCGCGCTGGCTGATAGAAAATGTGAATGAGGATGGCGCATGGGGCGACACCCCAGAGAGCCCCAGCAACATGTCAGCCACCCTGCTGAGTTATGCTACCCTCTTCGCCTACAGAGACACCGTTGACAGCGAAGCAGTGCGCCAACGCGCAGATGTCTGGCTGAAAAATCACCTAGGTCATAGCGACTTTGTCTCGGCTATTCTGGAATACTACGGAAAGGATTTGACCTTCTCTGTACCCATTCTCGTGATGTGCAGTCTCGCAGGGCTCTTTGAAAAGGAGGAGAATGTGTGGAAACGCATCCCCCGCCTCCCCTTCAGCCTCGCCTTGCTGCCGCGCCACTTTTTCACGCTCATTAATATTTCTGTGGTCAGCTATGCCCTCCCCGCCCTGATTGCGGTGGGCCTGCTCCAATACAGAGCCTTGGGCAAAAAATCCAGCCTGAAGGAAAAAATCGTCATCCCCCGCGTGCTCAAGAAGCTAGTAAGCATGATGCCCGAGAGCGGAGGCTTCTTGGAGGCCGCACCCCTGACTGCCTTTGTCTCCATGTGCCTGCATGCAGCAGGTTGTGAGGATTTTGTCGTCACAGAGCAAGCTGTGGGCTTCTTGAAGAACACAGTGCGCGAGGATGGCTCTTGGCCCATAGATACTAATCTTTCCACATGGTTGAGTTCTCTAGCCATCAAAGCCTTAGTAGAGAACAAGTCTCTCAGCGAGCAGCAAAAGGAACATTGCAAGGCAGAGCTCCTGAATCGCCAGTGCATGGAGGTACACCCCTTTACGATGGCAGAGGCGGGAGGCTGGGCTTGGACCAATCTGTCTGGCGGTGTGCCCGATGCGGATGATACCTCTGCGGCACTGGTCAGCCTACACATGCTGGATGCCCCCTACAGCCGCTCTATAGAGATGGGCTTGATGTGGCTCATACGATTGATGAACAAGGACGGAGGCGTCCCCACCTTCTGCCGTGGTTGGGGCTTCTTGCCCTTTGACCGCAGCTGTCCTGATATTTCTGCGCATGCCCTACGTGCCTTTGCGCTATGGAGAGGCAATGCTCCTCAGCCCATGCAAAAGCGTCTCAACAAGGCCATTGCGCGCCTCCTGCGTTACTTGGAAAAGCAACAGGATGCCGAGGGCGCGTGGTCTCCCCTCTGGTTTGGCTCTCAAGATGTGGAGCACAAGCAGAACCGCGTCTGGGGCACTGCCGTCGTGTTAGAACACCTAGGCAGTCTCGACACCATCCAGAGCAAGCCCTTTGTACAGCGCGCTGTCTCTTACCTCCAAAAGGCGCAGCTAGCAGATGGCATGTGGGGAGGCGACCTAGGCAGCAATCGTAGCAATATAGAATGCAGCGCACGCGCTATCAAGGCTCTGTCCTACTATGCCCCCGATAGCGCAGCCACAGAACAGCTTGCATCCCTTGTCGTCCAACAGAAGGGCATGCTGGATGCCGCCCCCATTGGTCTTTACTTTGCCAAGCTATGGTATGATGAAAAACTTTACCCCCTAATATTCACTCTGAGTGCTTTAACAAAATGAAATCGACTCTAATTAAATCCATCACCTTGGTGCTCTCGCTCTCGCTATCCGCAGGGCTACTGTACTTCTGGCTCACGCGCCCTATCACCTTGGAAAGCATGAGCCTACCTGGTAGCGACAAAGTACCCCCCGGTGCGAGAAATCAGGTAGCCAATATCAACATAGGCGAGTTTTTTGAAAGCTACAAGCCAGAGCTCGTAGAAGAGCTCAACAATGAGTTTGAAGGCACATGGACAAACTTCCGAGGTCTGGATTGCACCAACATCGTCAAGGATGCCCCTCCCCTCCTCGAAAAATTCGATAATCTGGAGCAACGCATCAAATGGCAGTGCACCTTGGGCGAAGGACACTCTGCACCTGTCATCTACAAGGGCGTTGTCTACGTACTGGACTATGATGAGGAAAAGGAGGCAGACATGCTACGCGCCTTCTCCCTAAAGGATGGTCAAGAAATCTGGCGTCGTTGGTATGAGATTGATATCAAGCGCAATCACGGTTTCTCTCGCACAGTCCCCGCAGTCAACGACGAGGTTGTGGTCACCATGGGTCCCAAGTGTCAGGTGATGACAGTGGACAGAAAAACAGGCGACTTGCTCTGGTCCATTGATTTAATCAAGGAATACGGCGCGGAAATCCCCCAATGGTACACAGGACAATGCCCATTCATTGACAAGGGCGTTCTCGTCCTCGCCCCCGGTGGTACAGATACCCTCTTGATGGGTGTGGAGGCCAAGACAGGCAAGGTTCTTTGGAAAACCCCCAATCCCGATGGCTGGCGCATGTCCCATGCCTCTGTGATGCCCATGGACTTGGATGGTCAGCCCACCTATGTCTATTCTGCCATAGGCGGTGTTGTCGGCATCAACGCCAAGACGGGCGAAATCCTGTGGAAAACCGCAGAGTGGGCACCCTCCGTGGTTGCACCCTCTCCCATTGTCTGTGGGGAAAATCTCATCTACCTCACTGCTGGCTATGGTGCTGGTGGTGCTATGCTGCAAATAGACGGCAAGGAGGCAAAGATTATCTCCCGCCACAAGCCCAATGAGGGTCTCTCACTGGAGCAGCAGAGCGCGATTTTTTATCAAGATGTGCTCTACGCCATCATGCCAAAGGACGCGGGCTTCCGCCGCATGCAGTTGATGGGAACACCAACTGATGATCTGACCAACTTCACCGTTACCGCCCCGCGCGACCTGCGCTTTGGATTAGGTCCCTTCATCATGGCTGATGACAAATTTTATGTACTCAGCGACAATGGAGAAATGACCGTATTCAAGGTAGAAGGCGCAGAGTGCAAGCCCCTTGACACAGCAAGACTCATCAAAGGTCAAGACGCGTGGGGTCCCATTGCCTACGCGGATGGTTACATGGTGATGCGCGACTCCATCACCCTATTTTGCATCGATATGAGAAAGGATAGAAAATGAATAAGAAATTTATAGCCATAGCACTGCTCAATGTGATCATCCTTGCGGGTGTCGTCTACTTCGTGGTCACGAAGAATAGCGACACAGAGCCACAGCAGGCTGTGGTCATCCCCAAGACACATTCCCCCAATGATGATTGGAAGGAGGTGAAAACAGAAGCCCTGCCCCAATTCCCCCAGCGCAATCCCGAGCGTTGCGATACCTTGCAATTAGGAGACAAGCTAATTGTCGCAGATGCCCTCAACAAGAAGGTGATTTGCTACGATGCCCAAAACAACATCGTCTGGGAAATCACTGGCTACGAAGGACAGACATTCAAAGTACCCAGCCCTTACCTCAGCGTGACAGAGGACGGCGAAGGCGGTTTTTGGGTGACTGACCCTGGTAGGAAGCAGCTGGTGCAGTTTGACATCAATGGAAAGTACAAGTCCACTTGGGAACCCAATGTGGAGATGCTGGGCTGCTGCAACCCAACAAAGATACGCCTGCTCTCCCATGGTCGCTTTCTCACCCTCGAAAAAGGTGAGGTGCGCGCACGCATCTTCTCCCCCTCTGGCGACGTCGAAAGTGTCGTGGCGCAGGGCGCAGATTTTTCCCCCTCAATGGAATTCCTCTATGATATTGAGCTTATCGACGACGATAATATCAAGATAATAGATGGCATACGCAAAGAAAACAGATTTTTTAGAAGCATCAAAAAATGAAAAGACGACATTTTATCAAATCAGTATCACGTTGGTCTCTCGGAGCTGCCTTAGTCGGTGGCGGTGCAGCCCTGCTCGCAAAACGCAGCAAGCAGGCTTGCATTCTAGACGTGCCCTACTGCAAGAACTGCAAGATACTCTCGGACTGTGGTCGCCCACAGGCACTCTCTTACAAACAATTCACCCAAAAGAACAATGGAAAAGAATCAGTCTAGACGCAACTTTCTCGGTGTGGCTGTTGCTGGTGGCTTAGGTGCTGCCGCTGCCGCTCTCATGGCTAGAGAAAAGGATGAGGAATGGGTGTGGCAAATTGACCCACAAAAATGTACGCATTGCGGAGAATGCGCCAATCTCTGCGTGCTAACCCCCTCTGCAGTGAAGTGCGTACACGGCTACGCCCTCTGCGGTTACTGCGATTTGTGCAGTGGCTACTACATTGAGGGTGCGAAGAAGCTGGACACGGCCGCAGAGCACCAACTCTGCCCCACTGCCGCTATTGAGCGTACCTTTGTCGAAGACCCCTACTTTGAATACCACATTATCGCGGACAAGTGCATTGGCTGTGCCGAGTGTGTGAAGGGTTGCACGGCCTTTGGCAATGGTTCTATGTTCTTGCAAATCATGCACGATCTCTGTGTGGATTGTAACGAGTGTCGCATCGCCCTAGAATGCGAAGCGCAGGCTATATCACGTGTACCTGCTTCTAAAGCTTATATATTGAAGGAAGGATTTAAAGACTAATGACTAACGTATTCTCTCTCCTAGCTGAGTTCCGCTTCCCCAAGCCCGATTTTTCTGACGGCTACGAGACGCCCACTCTCTATGTGCCCGACCCTACCGCCCCTTGGTTTGAGTACCTCTCACTAGGCATCTTCATCGCCATACTGGTTCTCAGTGCCTTGGCTATGTACAAGTGGAGGTCGCGCAAGGTATTGATGGTGCTCATGGTAATTTCTATCGTATTCTTTGGCTTCATCCGCAAAGGTTGCGTCTGTGCCATTGGTTCTATAGGCAATGTGAGTGCTGCGGTGGGTTCACCCGACTTCCCGCTGTCCATTTTCACCGTCCTCATCTTCATCCTCCCGCTGGTAACCGCTCTCTTTTGGGGACGTGTTTTCTGCGGAGCAGCCTGCCCCTTCGGTGCTTTGCAGGATTTGATGCTCGTTAAGGGCAGAAGAGTTCACCCTGTGATTGACCGCAGTCTGAAAGTCATCCCCCCCATTTTCCTAGGCTTGGCCATTGTCTTTGCCTTCTGTGATATGGGCTTTATTATATGCCTTTATGATCCTTTTGTCGGTTTATTCCGCTTTGACCTACGTTCTGCAACGCTCTTCTTTGCCTTGCTATTCTTGGGCTTGAGTACTTTTGTCGGCCGTCCCTACTGCCGTTACCTCTGCCCCTATGGTGTCTTGTTAAAGATAGCTAGCTTCTTCTCCAAGAGGCATATCTCCATCATCAATGAGAACAGCAGCTGCATTAACTGCCATCTCTGCGATTCCGCCTGCCCAGTCAATGCCATTGAACCCCCACCAGCGCAGAAGAAAAAGAAGCCCATCGCAGCCATCACACAGCGCGTGCAAATGCTTTTGGTAACCATACCGCTCTTCATCGCTCTGGGTGCCTTCCTCGGTGCTTCCATATCCGATCAGGTGAGCCAGCGCAACTTTGAGGTTGCCTTGCTGCAAAAAATAGAAAACAAACAACTAGAGGATGAAGACGTCGTCGCCTTCATGTCCTCGCAACAATCCTTGCCAGAGCTACAAAGCTATGCAACCCAACAAAAAAATCGTATTTTCTATGGCATGATGATTTTTGGTGGATGGTGCGGTTTCATCATCTCCCTCTCCCTCATTATGGCGTACAGACGCCGCTACAACGAAAACTACAACGTCAATAAATATGACTGCATCAACTGTGTAAGATGCTACGAATATTGTCCCATCAACAGCAACAAAACAAATGAAAAATAATCAATTAGCGAGGCAATGTGTACAAATTGTACTCAAGGTATTTGGAGTATTAGCTCTGGTGATTGCAGCCATGATGATCCTGCAATACGTCAACTTGCTACAATTTAATCCAGAATCATCGGAAGTTATCCCCGAACTCAAGGAAAGACTAGCCCGCGAAGGAGATAATGCCGAATTACAGGAAATGGTGCGCGGGCTCGACCTGCTCTTGCGTCGTTCTTGGTTCGTCGCACAGGAACAGCTGCGAATGGGTGGCACGATACTCTTCTCCCTGCTGGGCGTCATCCTGCTTGGACTGATTTATCTTGCTCTGACTGGTGAAAAGCAAGCTGCCAGAGAACAGCGTTCTGATGATGAAAAGTATGGCGCGGTACTACGCGTTATCATCTCCTGCATAGGCGGTCTGCTCTGCGTGGGTGCTCTCTTTATTGCCTACAAGGGTAATATCCATGACACGGTGGCGCAAAAGGATGGTGCATCTTCCTCCGAACAGGGCGCAGAAGCCCCCAAGGAAAAGGTCTACGCCAGCAAGGAAGAATGGCTCAAAAACTGGCCACAGTTCCGCGGTCCCTTGCAGGACAACACCCTCTCCGACATCACCCTATTCACTGATTGGGATGTAGAGGAAGAAAAGAACATTGTCTGGAAGCTCGAAGTACCCCTTCCCGGTTTCAGCTCCCCCATCAAGTGGGGAGAACAGATCTTTGTCTCCGCAGGTGATGACAAGGAACGCAAGGTATTCTGCTACGAGGCCTCTACAGGTAAGTTGCTCTGGGAGCATCTGGTGACAGGCATACCAGGTTCCCCAGCCGAAGCCCCCGAGGTCACAGAGGACACAGGCTACGCAGCATCCACCCCTGCCTGTGACGGAGAGCGCGTCTTTGCCGTCTTTGCCACAGGGGATCTTGTGGCTCTCGACAAAGAAGGCAATCGCATCTGGGCAATGAATTTGGGCGTGCCCAAAAACCCCTATGGCTTTGCCAGCTCCTTGGTCACCACGACCCATCACCTCTTTGTCCAATATGATAATGAGGAAAAGCATGAGCTCTATCTCTTTGATAGCGCAAGCGGTGAGGTCATCTGGAAAAAGACTCGCGATGTGACCATTTCTTGGTCTACACCTCTTATCATCAATGATGAGGTGATTGTTCTAGCAACATCCACAACCATGGAAGCCTATGACCTCAAGACAGGCAAGGAGCTATGGATGCACGAAAACATGGCGGGCGAAGTAGCCGTTGCTCCTATTTTCCACGAGGGCAAGGTCTTCATGGCTAATGACAACGCGACAGCCGTATGCCTTGACTACAAGTCAGGTGAGGTGCTGTGGGAAAACTCCGACTTCGACCTTCCCGATGTGTCCACGCCCATCGCCTTTGATGGCCTGCTCCTCCTCTGCACCAGCGGTGGTGTGATTGAGGGCATTGACATGGACACGGGTGAGCTGCTCTGGGAGCAAGAGCTGGAATACGGCTTCTACAACTCCCCCCTCCGCGTTGGCAAGCAAGTTGTCATCTTTGACATGGAAGGAACTGGCTATGTCTTTGAAGCAAGCAAGGAAGGTTACACAGAAATCGAAATCAAGAAATTGAACGAAATGGTTGTCGCTGTCCCCATTGCAGAGGAAAACAAGCTATGGATCAGAGGGCGCGATCACTTCTACCACTTCGCGAAGAAAGGAGAGGAATAATGAGCTCTGTCGTTGACAAACAGCAGATAGCCGAGATTATCCAAAAAAATGGTTCTGATAGAGGCGCCCTCATCCACATCTTACAAGATGTGCAAGAGCTCTATCACTACCTGCCGGAGGAGGCTTTGCAAATCATTGCAGAAATCAGTGACATCACACCTGCTGACATCACGTCGGTGGCAACCTTCTATAGCAAGTTTCGCCTCAAGGTGGCGGGCAAGCATACCATACGCATCTGCACGGGCACTGCCTGCTACGTGAAGGGCGGTGAGGCGGTATTCAAGGCCTTTCACAAGTACCTCGGCATCCCCAAGGAAGAAGACACCTCGGCCGATGGGCTCTTTACTGTAGAAAAAGTCGCCTGCCTCGGTTGCTGCATGTTGGCAGTTGCTGTGCAGGTGGATGATGTCATCTACGGCTGGGTAGAACCAGAAAAAGTCGGCGAGGTCATTGATGACTTCCTCAGCTCCCAGTACGAAGGTCAGGGAGAAAAGCTACAGGAGCTCAAGGAGTTCAAGGGCGAGGCGCGCATATGCCTCTGCTCTAGCTGCATGGCTTCGGGGGCGGCAAAGGTGTATGAAGAGCTCAAACACTGCGCGTCCAAGTACCAGCTGCCAGTGCGCTCTATGGAAGTGGGCTGCGACGGTGTCTCCTACCGCGCCCCCTACCTGCGTATTATGGATGCAAGCAACAAGTGCTTCCATTACGCCAATATCTCTTCGGAGCATATTCACGCCATCTTGCTGCACCACTTTAAACCCCAGACCGCACTCAAAAAGGCCTTCTCCTACCTGCACAAGATGGCCTACCAAATTGTAGGCGACAAGAAGGGCGTGTACAGACACCGCATCAATACAGAGGCGGAGCAGGCAGACGCAAAGTACACCCAATCCCAAGTACGCATTGCCACAGAGCATAGTGGCGAGATGAACCCCAATGTCATTGAGCAGTACTTGGAAAACGAAGGCTTTGCAGCCTACAAAAAGGCTATCAGCCAATCTCAGGAAGAGCTGATAGAGGAAATCATTCAATCCGGACTACGCGGACGCGGTGGCGGTGGCTTCCCCACGGGTATCAAGTGGAAGTCCCTCATCGGACAAAAGGCTACGCAACGCTACGTTGTCTGCAACGCGGACGAGGGCGACCCTGGTGCCTTCATGGATCGCATGCTTTTGGAATCTTTCCCCTACCGCGTTCTGGAAGGCATGATGATTGCCATGTACGCCGTGGGTGCGCAGGTGGGTTACATGTACATTCGTAATGAGTATCCCCTTGCGGTGAAGCGCATCAGCCAAGCCATCAAGGACATCCAGCAGCAAGGCTTTGATATTGACATCAGGGTCATGCGTGGTGCAGGTGCCTTTGTCTGTGGTGAAGAAACCGCCCTTCTCGCCTCCATGGATGGAAAGCGCGGCATGCCAGAGTTCAAGCCCCCCTTCCCCTCCGAAAGCGGTTACAAGGATCTGCCCACCCTCATCAACAATGTGGAGACCTTTGCCCTCGTGCCTTGGATTGTGCGCCACGGTGCCGCACAGTTTGCGGCCTATGGCACAAAGACCAGCAAGGGTACAAAGACTTTTGCCCTAGCAGGTAATATTGTGCGCGGTGGTCTAATCGAAGCCCCCATGGGTATGTCCCTACGCAGCATCATCAACGACATAGGTGGTGGTGTTCCCAATGGCAGAAAGCTCAAAGCCGTGCAGATGGGTGGTCCATCAGGTGGCTGTGTGCCAGAAAAGCTCTGTGACCTAGTCGTGGACTATGAATCCCTCACCGAAGCTGGTGCCATCATGGGCTCTGGCGGTGTTGTTGTCCTAGATGATAGCAACTGTATGGTGGACATTGCGCGTTATTTCCTAGAGTTTACCGCGCATGAGTCCTGCGGAAAGTGCAGTTGCTGCCGTGTGGGTACGACAAAAATGCTCGAAATCCTCAACAACATGTGCTCTGGCAAGGCCAAAAAGGGCGATGTTGAAAAGCTGGAGCAACTCGCGCAGTTGGTGACAACAGGTAGTATATGCGGCTTGGGCAAAACTGCGCCCAACCCCGTTCTCTCCACTCTGAAGTTCTTTAGGGAGGAGTACGAAGCCCACCTCGAAGGCCACTGCCCCGCAGGCAAGTGCAAGGACCTCATCACCTACTACATCAATCCAGAGACCTGCATTGGCTGTGCAAAGTGCGCCCGCGCCTGCTCCTCTGATGCCATTGAATTCAAACCCTGGGAACCCCACGTCATCGACAACAGCAAGTGCCACAAGTGCTTTGCCTGCGGTGAAGTCTGCCCTGTTAACGCAATAGAAGCAAAATAATGATTCTCTTTACAATAGATAATATTCAAATCGAGGTTGATGAGTCAACGACTATTCTAGAAGCGGCTAAGAAGCTCGGTATTTCCATCCCCACCCTCTGCCATGCAGAACACCTGCGTACTGGTGGCTCTTGCATGGTCTGTGCGGTGAAAAACCTGCAGAACAAGCGACTGATTCCCAGCTGCGTGGCAAAGTGCAAGGACAACTTGGTCATTGATGCTTCCTCTGAGGAGATGGTGGAGTTCCGAACAACCCTTCTCCACCTCATTCTCAGTGAGCACAGGGGAGAATGTATAGCCCCCTGCCAAAAGGTCTGCCCACAGCAGGTTGACATCCCTCGCGTCATGTACCATGTTGCCGCTGGTAATGTGCAGGAGGCGAAAAAGCTAGTAGCACCCTGTGGTTCTTGCAACAAGCGTTGCGAAAAAGCCTGCCGCAGAAAGCAGGTGGACAAGAATCTGAGCATCTACGACATCGTCAACAGCCTCTGGGAAGGACCAGAGGAAAAAGAAGCCCCCAAGAAGAACACCAACTACGCGCACGCGCTCGGTGCAGTCAGTGACACGGAGTTAGATCACTTTAAGACGGTGAAGTTCTTTGAGGATGAGTTGAAGCAGGAAGCCTCGCGCTGTCTGGGCTGCGGTTGCTTTGCCAATGAGGATTGCCAACTGCAAAGACTGGCCACATCACACAAAATTAAGGGCAAATGCTTTGCCGCCTCGAAGAAGGAATTCCGCCGTGAATTCTTCGGTGAGATTTGCTACGAAGTGGGCAAGTGCATCAAGTGCATGAACTGCGTAGAGATTGGCCGTCAGCACAAGGATGGAGAAGGCCCCACCCTCCTCCACCGCGGTATTGATTTGGAGATTGGCGCACCCATAGGCGTGGATGCTCAGGGTATTTTTGCTGGCATAGAGCAAGAATGCGTTGCAGCCTGCCCAACAGGTGCTCTCTTCTGGCACAGAAAGAATAACTAAATGAAGTTCCTGCGCCACAGTCTCGCCGCCCTGCTTCTTTTCAGCTGCCAACCAGCAGAGGAAAAGGCTAGCCAAGAAAAGGCCACAGCAGAAAAGCCCCACTACCCACAGCTAGAGCAGATGACTTGGCTTTGCGATCGCAACAGCCCCTCGCTGCGTGGTGAGGTGGATGTGCTCGGCACAAAGCTGACCCGCGTCTGGGAAAAGAAGCTGCAAGGCGGAGTCTATTCCAGCGCGGTGATAGAGAATAAAGTACTCTATATCACCGATGAGGAGGGGTATTTCTATGCTCTCAACTTGCTAGATGGCGAGATTATTTGGCAGATGCAGTTGAAACAGGCTGTCTTTTCGCCCCTGCTTCTCGTGGGTGACTTCATTTACTTTGGCGACATGGACGGTGTCTTTACGGCTTTGAACAAGAAGACGCAAAGCATCGCTTGGCAAAAGCAAGAAAAGGACGAAAAAATCACGGGTGGTACGAATATCAGCCCCGATGGGAAAACTTTGGTCTACGGTAGTTATGACTTCCACCTCTATGGTCTGGAGCGAGTGACAGGAAAAGAGCTCTTTCGCATCAAGACAGCGAACTACATCAATGGCACACCCGCCATTGTGCAGAACAGGGTTCTTTTTGGCGGTTGTGACCATTACCTCCGCATAGCAGACTTGAGCACTGGGAAAGAGGAGGTGAAGACGAAGCTCAGCTCCCACATTCCCAACTCTGTTGCGACAGACCAAGAGCTAGCCTACGCTGCCTGTTACGATGGCGCGGTGCAGGCTTTGACGCTAGAGGGCAAGGAACACTGGATTTATCAATCAAAGAATAAGGGTGCTTCCTACGAGACCGCCCCTGCTATCAATGACAAGTACCTTGTTGCGGCAGAAAAAAATGGCGTTGTCAATGTCCTCAACAAGAGCAAGGGCGACTTGCTAGGCTCATTCACCACAGAAGGTGACATAGAGACCTCCCCCATCATTGACAAAAAGCGTGCCCTTGTCTGTGACAATGATGGCACAGTCTATATCTTTGATTTAGAGACACAAGAACAATTGCTCAAGCACCGCTACGGCACGACCATCTCCGCACCTCTCATCGCGGATGAGGGCTTTTTGCTGCTCTGTGATGAAAACGGGAGAGTCAGCTTATTCAAAATGGAAGGACTATAAATATTATGCTACTGAAAATCAACAAGATTAACAAGGCTTATGGCACGCAGCAGGTGCTCAAAAATCTGTGCTTGGAAGTGCAGGCTGGGGAGTCTGTCGCCATCACAGGGCGTTCTGGCTCTGGAAAAACCACCCTGCTCAACATGATTACCGCCATAGATAGACCTGATAGCGGTGAGATACTTTTTGAAGGAGAGCGCATCAGTGAGCTACCCGAGGCAGGGCTTGACCTCTACAGACGCGAGAAAATAGGCATAGTCTTCCAGCAGCACCATCTCTTGGAGCAGTGTACAGCCTTGGAAAACATCCTGCTACCCACCCTGCCCCTAAAAAACAGGGTACAAAAGGATCTCATAGAGCGTGCCCTCTACTACCTAGAAAAGGCAAATATTCTCTCCTGCAAGGACAAGTTCCCCGCCCAGATGTCGGGTGGAGAGTGCCAACGCGTCTCTGTCTGCCGCGCCCTCATCAACAAGCCCAAGCTCCTCCTCGCTGATGAGCCCACGGGCTCTCTGGATCATCATCATGCACTGAGATTGATAGAATTTTTGCAATCCATGATAGATGAGCATATGGCACTGGTGATGGTAACCCACTGGGAGCAAGCCGCCCGCGCCATGTCAC
>CAYJON010000043.1:0-16325 GCA_964371795.1 uncultured Akkermansia sp.
CAAGGGCTAAGTCTAACTAGACTGACTTTTTACAAGAAAGCTCCCATCTCTTCGTTGAGGTGGGGGCTTTTTCTATTTCGTTTTGGCGACGCGGGTAGGTGCCTTCTAGAGAGAGGCTGTAAGGCTGTCGCATTTAATATGACAGAGTGCTTTATTTGCACTTGCTCTTTTGGGGGGCTCTTGCTATGCTCTTCGGACTATGGCAAACACATCTTTGAGCCCAGAGCTCGTCGAACTCGTCCAACAACTCGCTAATTCCTTTGCAAAAAATGAAGTAATCACTTCCGCTAAGGCAAGTATCGCTTCCTTCTATCAAAGCCCAGAAGCCACCGACCTTTTCCGCAAGGTGAATGAATACGGTGAAGAACTGCGCAAC
Organism: uncultured Akkermansia sp.; assembly: GCA_964371795.1. Lineage (GTDB taxonomy): Bacteria > Verrucomicrobiota > Verrucomicrobiia > Verrucomicrobiales > Akkermansiaceae > Akkermansia. The sequence continues at coordinate 377 of CAYJON010000043.1, forward strand.
AAGCACATGGCTGGTATGACACCTGGTGAGGAAGAAATTTCCCGCTTCGATGAGATGCGCCAAGCTGTTGTTGAAAATGAAATCTGCCACGGCTTCCTCCAAGCACGCCAGCAGATTGATGAACTTCTCGGCACTGTCAATCAATACCTCTGCCTTGCCATCGACATGGGTCAAAGCCCTAGCGATGAGGAAGTAGCAGCAGCCCTGCAACAGCAGCAGGCTGGTGGCGGTTGCGGCTGCGGTTGCAGCGGTGACGGCGGCTGCGATTCCGAGAGCTGCGAGAATGAGAACTGCAACTGCTCTCACTAATCGTGACTCCTAGCGCGCAGGCAGAGCAGATATTACACGCAGCGTGTAAGCTGCGTGATGCCTGCGCGTCTCTTTGTTTTTCTGCCCCTGTTGCCTACACATATAATCCGCTCAGCTATGCTTTTTCGGGTTATGAGGCCTATGTGCAGCGCTATGTGCGCGGGCAGGTGGATGTGCTCTATCTGGGCATGAATCCTGGTCCCTTTGGGATGGCGCAGACGGGTGTTCCCTTTGGTGAGGTGGATGCTGTCACGCGCTGGCTGGGTCTTCATGCCTTGGTGGGGCAACCCTATCCCATGCACCCCAAGCGTGTGATAGAGGGCTTTTCCTGTCCCCGCTCCGAGGTGAGCGGACGACGACTTTGGGGGCTTTTTGAGGAGGTCTACGGTGAAGCTGATGCCTTTTTTGCGCATAGCTTTGTGGCAAACTTCATCCCCCTCATCTGGATGAGCGAGAGTGGTGCTAATATCACTCCTGACAAATTGCCTAAAGAGCAACGACAGGCGGTGGAACAGCTTTGCGAGCAACATCTTCGCGAGATGATAGAAATTCTCTCCCCTCGCTACCTCATCGGTGTAGGTGGCTACGCAACAAAGCAGCTAGAGGCTATTGCCAAGAGTATACCAGAGCGTGATTTTCACATTGCGACGCTGCTGCACCCCAGTCCAGCTAGCCCCATGGCCAATAAGCTGTGGCCACAACGCCCCAAGGAGCAGCTGGCAGAGATTTTTCGCCTAGAGCAGGCTGTTAATCTGCGCGGTCAGCTTGAAGTGTAGCTTCGCTACCTCCCCCAATCGCTCTGCTCCGTAGGTAGCGACAAATTGCTTTCCTGCCTTAACGACATGTGGCGCGCAACCAAGGGGCAGCTTGCTTCCCGCGTTCTTTGATGCCTCTGCCATCCATGCCGTGAATCTGGCACGCGCTAGAATGGAGGCTGCCGCAACGGCAATGTCGCTTTCCGCCTTGGTGCGTTGTTCCAGCTCTATATTGATTTTGCGTTGGGAGAGTGCGCTTTTAAGCACCCATTCCTTGGCAAATTGGTCACTGAGGGAGCGAGGGCAGCTGGGCACTTTTTCATGCAGGCTAGCGATGACTCGCGCATGTCCCCACGCCAGTAGGCGATTGAGGTTGCCTATGTCGGCATACATCTCATTGTATCGCTGAGGTCCTATGCAGACTATCTCATAGGCGATGCCAGGTATTTGCTTGATTTTCGCGGCAAGTTGCTGCATCTTGCTGTCGCTTTTGATGAGTTTGCTGTCGGTGCAGCCCAGCTTGGCTAGCTCCCAACCCACCTCTCTATCAGAGTAAACGCCTGCGATGACCAGCGGGCCAAAGAAGTCTCCCTTACCGCTTTCATCAATGCCAAAATGGGGCTCTAAGTCCAACTCATTAGGATTCTTAGCAATGGGCTTTGGTGCTTGATTTTCATGCTTTGGTGCATTTATTACGGGAAAGTTAAGTATTCCTGTCACCTTGGGCTCTAATAAAAATTCAATAAATTCGTCAGTATCTGCGCCCTGAACAAGCAGTTTACCCTTCTTAGGATAATAGGCTAAGGCTAATTTTGGTTTTTCAAAGCTATACGCAGCATGTTCTCTATCTGTGGGGCTGAAACTGGGGTCGTTTTCCAGTAAGTTTCTAAGTGTCTGAGATTGTTTCTCTGTGAGGATGCAGGTATGCTGTGTTGCCATGTGAGACAAAGCTTGAAGAATTATCGCAGCTAGGTCAATCAAAAAATCATTCCAAGTAGCTATGTCATTCATATTCAAATAAAATTATTTTTGAGAGCGAGATGAAGAATGATAGAGACAAGGGAAGAAAATTGGAGTATAAAAGAGGAAGCTTTTATAACCAAGCTATCTTACACATTATGGCAAAGACATTAACTAAGAGAGACCTCATCAATCGCATCAGCGCAGAAAGTCCTGCAAACCTCACCCAATTGGAAGTTCACGATATCGTGCAACGTGCGATTGATATCTTAACAGAAACCCTGTCAGCAGGCGACCGCGTGGTGCTGCGCAACTTTGGCACATTGCATGTCAAAGAAGTTAAGGCAAAGGTAGGACGTAATCCCAAGAATCCTGAGAAAAACGTCCCCATCCCTGCCCGCAAGGTTGTTAAATTCAAGGTAGGTAAAGAATTAAAGGAGAAAGTAGCAAAACTTTAAATCTTTAAATCTACATCATTTTTTCAAGCGTTCTTCGGTTTTGGCTGGGGAGCGCTTTTTGCTGTATTAGTGGTAATTTACTGCGCTGGGGTTGCCGTGGCGGGGACAGTGGAGGAGGGTGACGCTGATGCTACTTTCTGCTAATTGGAGGGCGAGGGCGCACATTTGCTTGTAGGCCTTCATCTGCTCGCTGTAGTGCTCCAGCAGCTTTTCTGCACAGTCAACGGCATTGGTTTTGAAGTCGTAGATATGCGCAGCGCAGGGCTTGCCCTCTGCGTCAAGGTGGACGAGGAGGCGGTCTATCTGACCCGATACCCAGCTGCCGTGGAGGAGGGCTTCTATATTCTGTTCCCTGTAGAGTATGTGGGGGCTCTGCGGACGCAGGAAGTGGGACTGCCATGCTGGGGAGTTGAGGGCATGGAGAACCAGTTGTCTATGCTCTTCTTCCACGCCTTCTGCGTTCTCTGCTGCGGGGGGCAGTTGGAGGTAGAATTCCCCGCGTGGCACCCAGTCTACATGCTGCATGATATGGTGTATGGCGTTGCCTAGCTCTATGCCCGCTTTGCTGCCGCCTTGGCCTGTGTTGCTGCTTTGTTGTTCTTCATCCAGCTGTGATGGACTGCGACGTGCCAGTTGGGCAAAGTGGTAGAGGGGGGCTTGTCTGTTGGTGGGGGCAGTCTTGTTTTCTGCTGGACGACTGGCTGCGCTTTCCTTGTACCAGTAGGTATTACCTGAATGGTAGCTGCATGATGCCAGATTTGATTCGGGAGCAGCGGTGCTAGCTGGTATGAGATTTTTTTCCAGCTGCGCCATGATGCTGCGGAAGCTTTCGCTGCGCGCCTCTTCCCTGCTTTCGGGGTGAAGGATGATGTAGTTAGCGCGCTTTGCTCGGGTGAGGGCTACATAGAGCTCACAAAAAGCACCAAATTCTAGCTGCGCCTTGCTGGGGGCTATCATGCGGGAGTAGAAGTCGGGGTACTGGCGTGCCCATGATTCATCCTTGGGCGGGAGGATGGCGGCTTGGGTGCTGCCATTTTTGCCTCGACTGTAGAGTATGCTCTGCCTGTCGTAGCGGTAGAGTTGGTCTTTGATGGAGAGGTAGGGTAGGATGACGCTGTCGAACTCCAAGCCCTTGGACTTGTGAATAGTCATGATTTGTATGCCCTTTCCTTGCGCATCGTCACGCATGAGCACCTGCTCTATGTATTCTACCCATTCGGAGAGGGTGCCACCGCTCTCATCAAAGGCTGCGGCCTCGTCCACCCAGATGCGCCAACTGGGTTGCAGGTAGCTGTGTTCGACAAGTTGTTTTTGTTCTCCACTGCTCAGTTGGCGCAGTAGCTCGCTGAGTCCCTCCTTGGCGATGATTTCGCGCAGATTCTGCCAGCTGTTGATGGGGGAGAGTTGTAGGACGGCTTGCCAGAGGGGGCTGAGTTGGAGAAGCTGTAGGCTCTGCCTATCCCCTGACCAGAGCAGCCAGCGAAAGAGCTGCATGAGAGCCAGCCCCAGCGGGGCATCACTGGCAATCTCCCTGTCACCGTTGTAGAAGATAGGGCCAGCAAAGCCATATTCCTCTTGGAGTTCTAGCAAGGCTTCGTATATTTCCACCCCTGCGGCATTGGATCTGGTGAGGATGGCGCAGCTGCCTAGCTTCTGATTTTTTGCGTCTGCGGGTCGCAGCTCACTGAGCAGTTCTGCAATGAAGACGTGGCCTGTTTCTTTTTGCCTGTCGTTGAGACGCCAGATTTCCACGCTGCCGCTGAGCTCTGTTTGATTGGCAGAGTGTGGCTCAAAGTGCAGCTTTTCCCAGAGCTGGTGAGCCTGTTCGCTAGCAAGAGGCGCGTAGTCGCGAAAGCGGCTGCCAAAGAGCTCATTGGCAAAGTTGAGTACATCCTGACTGCTGCGGTAGGAGGTATTGAGCGGGGTCTCCTCGCTGCGTGTCTGCTGCGTCTGATGCAGACCGAAAAGCTCCTCGCGCGCGTCGAGAAAAATCTCTGGGTCTCCACCGCGAAAGCCGTATATGCTCTGCTTTGCATCACCTACCATGAAGACACTGCCATCATCTCCCTCTTGCGCACGCGCCTGCAGGAGGTCGCGTAGGATACCATACTGTCCGTGGGAGGTATCTTGGAACTCATCAAGCAACCAGTGTTGCAGTTGCATGTCAAGCCTCTCTTGCACGATGGCAAAGCGTTGTTCATCGAGCTCTTCTAGCAGGAGGCGCGATACATCGCCAAAGCTAAAGAGCCCTTGGCTGCGCACCTCCTCGGTGTAGTGATCATTCACCTGATGGAGCAGCTGGTAGAGAGCCTGCGTCTTGTTGAGCAGACTGCGCCAGACTAGCTTGTCGCGAGTGGAGAGCATCTCATCCAAGTCAAAGCCCTGTTCTGCGCAGATGTCCCAGTAGACCTCGTAGCGGGCACGGGTCTGCTGCTGGGGGCTAGCGTCGGGCAACTCCTTGTTCTCAATGTAGAGAGGTTTTTTGCCCAGTTGGAGGAGGGAGTGAATGTAGTCGATGAACTTTTTCCTGTAGGAGGCGCGAGAGAGGGCGTGCATGGAAACGCACTTCGCACGCTTTTCAAAGGAAAACTTCCCCTTCTCGCCTTCTATTTTTTGAGGCTCGGGAAAGAGCTTCATCCCAGCACGGCTGTCCTCTAGGAGGAGGTGGTGGAGGGTGGAGAGGCGCGCCTTCCATGATTCCTCTGTTTCGCTACATTCTATGTCCGCTCTTCTCAGGCCAAAGGCTGCTAGGGCTTCGTCGGTGAGCTCTTCTGTCTTGCCTCCCCAGTAGGCGTGGGGGGAGTCAAGCAGGTTTTCATGGTAATCCTTGACCAGCGAAAAGATGCTGCTATCCGCCCTGCTCAAGGCTGCATTCTGGTCAAGGCAGTCTGTCAGGGCATCGACGAGGAGGCGATTGTTCTGGCTGGATGCTCTTAGAAAGATGTCTTCGTAGGTGACATCCAGCGCGTGCCTCCACTTGTTAGCCTCGGCGCGCGGGTCGAGGGGGGTGAGGCGGGCCAAGCCCAGCTCACTACAGAGACTCTGCGCGATGCGCTGCAAGAGGCTATCAATGGTGCTGAGGTTGAGTTGGGCGAACTGCTCCATCATCTGGGCGAGGATTTCGGTGAAAAAGCCCTGTAGATCACTGGGCTCTGGCACTGCTATCTGCATGCCACGGAGGATGGGGGCTATTCTGTTGTTCCAGCAGGCCTCGGCTTGGGATGCGGAGGAGGCGGCATCGGCCAACTCGGAGAGAATGCGTGATTTGAACTCCCCTGCGGCTTTGCGGGTGAAGGTGATGGCGATGATTTGCCCCGCCTGTATTTGATGCTTTTCCAACTGCTGTAGGGAGAGCAGAGAGAGGTAGCGGTTGACCAGCTGATAGGTCTTTCCCGCGCCAGCTGAGGCAGAGATATATGTGTTGCGTAGGGGCATGGTGACTTAGGCGTGGGGGGCTGGGGATTGGATAAAGAGTTCTTGCAGGGGCGCGGTCTGGCACATCTCTCCAAAGAGGGAATCATAGGGGATATCCCAGCCCATCAGCTCTGCGGAGACGAGGCAGCGTCCCTCCCTGATGAGCTGCATGCAGCCTAGCATCCAAGACTTTGCTGTTTCAAACTGCGTGTGATCGGGAGAGAATAATCCCGCATGACCGCGTATGTTCTCATCCCAAAGCAGTAGCTTGTTGTCATCCACTTTGCGGGAGAGCTTGATGTAGGCGGCGGAAAGTTGGGCATGTGGGTACTCCTGTTCTACCCATGCGGCGTAGAGGGGTAGTTGAAGGTCAGTCCAGCGGTAAGAAGAGGGCTTCTTCGCCTTGTCATTGACCTCGACAAAGTGAGGGGAAATGAGGCTGGGGAGTTCCTCTGTGTCGGGGTCAATCTTGCTGAGGTGCTGCTTCACACAGTTTTCTAGAGAGCCGGTCTTGTAGTCAATGACGCGCATTTCCAGACCATGGGGGCCTTCGCGGCAGTCGATGCGGTCTATTTTGACATTCATTTTGTAGCCTTCCCAATGCCAGTTGGGTGGCTTGTATTCTAGAAGAAGTGTACCATCCTCATCACAGGGGGTGTACCAACCTTCCTTCCAGAGTTGCAGCTGTATGGGGGCGTAGGAGGCAATTTGCTCCTGCATGTTTTTGTATTGAAGTTGCTGGGGGATGAGGCTTTCATGGGGGTAGTGCCTCTGGTAGCTGCTATCGAGGCAAAGGATGAGGGCTTCTCTGATGGGGGCTAGATGGGTGATGTCTAGTTGGGCAGCCTCCGTGGGGAGTTCTGGGTGCTCTGAGGCAAAGCGCGCGTAGTTGGGATAGCGTCGGATAAAGCTCTCCATGGACTCGTGGATGATATTGCCTAGGTCAATGGCGTTGAATTCCCTCTTCTGGCTCTCCTGCTCCTGCGTGTTGATGTGGTAGAGCTCTCTGAGCCAGAAACGCAGTGGGCAGCTGAGGAAGCTTTTGAGCATGGAGGGGGAGAAGCCGCGTTCTGCCTTGATGGGGTTATGCTCTCCCATGTCGGCGAGGCTGGCTTTGGCGAGAGTTTCTGCGCTCAGCGGGATGCCTGCGGGGTTGGGGATTTGCCTATACTGCCATGCTAGGGGCAGTTCTTCTTCTGCCGCGTTACCCTGTGGCAGCTGCTGTTCTCCAAAGAGCTTTTGCACGAGGGCGGGGAGCTGTTCCTTGGGCGTGATGGCAAAAAAGAGCCTGCTGGGCGCAAGGGGATTCGCCTGACTGTCCTGCTGGCAAAGGAGGAAGTGTACTGCTCCCTCCTGCCGCGAGGCGAGTATGCTTTGGAGCAGGTAGGCATCATGCGCGGCGTAGTTGTTGTCACTGCGTAGCTGTAGCTGCTGGCGCACATGGGGGGTGAGCCATGCCTCTGTGCCCCACTTTTCGGGCAGTGCGCTGTCGTGGAAGGCGGTGATCACTAGCTGCCTTGCCGCGCTGTAAGGCAGGTCGCGCCAGCCCATGATGTCAAGGCTGGCATGGACATCGCGCTTCGGCGTGCAGCGCAACTTGTCACAGGAGAGCAAGAGGAAGCTCAATGCTAGTGCAGCTGACTCCCTGCGTCTTCCTGCCCAGAGAGCGCGAGCCTGCTCGCAGAGTGCTATCATGCTTTGGGTGTAGCTCTCATGCAGAGCGCTGGGTGCGGTGGTACTGGGGCTTGCCGCGAGCTGTAAAAGCTGTTCTAGCAGAGAGGAGGCAGATGCAAAGAGCTCTTCCAGCCAGACACATAGCTGACGAAGTGCCGCGAGGAGCTGTTGCGCGTCGGGCTCATATTGTGTCTCTCGGGGGTAGTACCTTGTCCACTGTGAGAGGTCTTTTGTGATGCCCGCGAGGCGCGTGGGGAAGCAGCGTGATTGAATGCGGCTGAGCAGATGATTCTGCTTTTCTGCTCTGTTGGAAAAATCTGCCCCTTGTAAGAAAAAGCCGAGGAGGGGATTGTTGTGCAGCTCCATGACTGTGGAGCTGGGGTAGAAATCATGATTGGAAAAGGCTATGCCATTACCTGTCAAATGCTGCTCTAGGCTAGAAAGTTGGGTGAGCAGATGGTACCAAGCAGAGCGGTGCATGCTGTAACCACGTGGACGGTGCGTGGTCACGCCTACTGTGGAAAAGCATTCTTCTAGGCAAGCCTCCTTGTCAGCTTCCGCGTTGCAGAGGGCAAGGCTGTGCAGCGTGCCGCCTTCCTGTGCATTGAGTTGACCTGCCAGTTGCACAGCCTGCTGCGCCATGCTCCAGCTATTGGGGCAGAGGGTGATGTTTTCTGTCCATGCAGCGGGCTTTGCAGAGGGACGTGCTAGCAGCCAGCTGTCCAGCGGTCGCCCCCAGGGATCAAATCTCTCCCTGTCCGTAGTAGGTGCGTGTACCCATATCTCTAGGGGGTGCCCCGAGGCGGTGAGGATTTCTTGGTGCTGCTTGGATAGTTGTGGCACGCAGGCGAGGATGATTTTGCTGCCTGCTGCTAGCTGCAACTGGGGTGGCTGGGGACTGTCATTGTAGCCCAGCCTGTGCAGCTGCTTCACCTGTTGGGATTTGAGGTAGAGGAGGCTGCGCCAGCGTGACTGTTCTTCCCCCAGTTGCCCTGCCTCTATACTTTGCCAGTGGACGGCATCGCGGCTCAGGTGGGCAAAGAGTTCTTGGAATTGCTGCGCCTGATAGAGCCATGATTGCTCCTTCCATGCAGAGCTGGCTGCAAAGAGAGGCATGTTTCTGTGATCTGGCTGGCGCAGGCATTCCATCCAGCTAAAGAGTTCTTCAACCTCGCTGGGTGGGCTGGGCTCGCAGAGGGCGAGCAGCTGGTTGTTGGGGATGATGCGGGGGCTGAGGCAGGCACCGCGCGCGCCTCCCTCGGCAGATTGGAGGGCTAGTTGTTCTTTGAGGAGGCGGGCAGCTTCCTTTGTTGGGACAAGAATCAGGGCCTGCGCATCGGGCTGCTGCAAGAGCTTTTGGGCGACGAGGACACTGGCGGGCTTTTTCCAGCCGAGAAAATGTAGAGAGTGGGGGCGCGGCATGATGAGGTGCTTGAGGTAATGCTCCTGCTATTTTAGGCTGAAAGCACAGCGCAAGTAAAGGTGTTTTTTTTGCCGAAGCTAGCTTTTTCTCGCCATGCTGGGGGAGATGTGCTAGGCTGTGTTTAATATGTTACAGCTTCTCCATCGCGCGGCTCTGATGCTGAGCCTTGTTTCGCCCCTCTTTGCCGCCTTTTCAACTGATAGCAGCAAGCCTAATATCATCCTCTTTGTCATTGATGATATGGGTTGGCAGGATACCAGTGTGCCCCTGTGGACGACTACCGAAGGTGTGCCTCAAAAGACCTTTCTTAACAAACGTTACAAGACACCCCATATGGAAGCCCTCGCGGACAAGGGGCTGGTCTTCACTCGCGCCTATGTCAATCCGCTTTCCTCTCCCACGCGGGTGAGTTTCATGTCAGGGATGAGCGTTCTGCGCCACCATGTGACTAACTCCGTGTCGCGTGTTGACCATAGCGAGGACGGTCAAAACCCCATTCTCAAAATGCCCCAATGGAACATCAATGGCTTGCAGCCTTCTGGGACTTTTTACACTGGTAAGACCAAGGACGCTATCACGGGAAAGACTCTGCGCTATGAGATGAAAAAGGGCTTTGCCAAGGTCACCACCCTACCTCATTACCTCAAAAAGGCGGGTTACATCACCCTGCACAGTGGCAAGGCTAACTGGGGAGCAGAGGGCTCTCCTGGTGCTAATCCATTGTTGTTGGGCTTTGACCATAACATTGCAGGCCGTGGCTACGGGGAAGTAGGTGACTACCGTGGTCAGATGAAGTACGGCAAGGGTAGCGAGCAGATAAAGGGCTTTGCCGATGCAGCAAAGCATCATAAGAAGGACACTTTCCTCACCGAGGCCTTGACTCAGGAGACGCTTTCCTTGCTCTCAAAGCTAGAGGGGCAGGCAAAGGGCGCGCCCTTCTTCCTCTCGCTAGGGCACTATGCTGTTTCCACCCCATTGGATGAGCGCGCGATGGACAAGCGTTTCATAGACAATTACCCCGATGAGCGTCAACCCACGCACCCAGAAGATCAAAAACACTGGGGGCCGGATGAGCGCACCTACTCCGCCCTGATAGAGGGAGTGGACAAGAGCTTGGGCGACATACGCCGCTGGCTCAGGGAGCATAAACTGGCGGATAATACCATCATCATCGTCATTTCTGACAACGGTGGTTTGGCAGTGAGCGGTCGCATACCTCGTGAGGCGAATTACCCCCTCAGCTACGGCAAGGGCTCACTCTACGAAGGCGGCATACGTGTCCCGCTCATCATACACCACCCACAACATAGCGAAGAGGCGCGTTACTGCAATGCGCCAGTCATCGCGGAAGACATCTTTGCTAGCATTATTGATATGGCACATGCCAAAGCCCCGACTCGCGATGGACGCAGCCTGCTGTCCCTTGTTGTCGGAGAGGAAAATGGTTACGAGCAGCAGCTTTTTGAGCGTCCGCTCTTCTTTCACCTGCCTAACCAATGGGAGGGTGGTACTATGACAGGCATAGGCTATCAGCCCATGTCAGCAGTTATCCACAAGCAATGGAAGCTCATCTATGATTTGGAGCGTGGTAAACTCTATCTCTATAATTTAAGCGAAGATATAGCAGAGCAGCATAACCTGATAGATAAAGAAACCCTTGTGGCGCAGCAGCTCTGTGCCCTGCTTTCGGAGCAGTTGAATTCTCTCGGAACCCCCATGCCCAGCTATATCCGTAATAATGCGAGCGTTCCCATGCCCGATAAGGCAATGGAGCTACTTTTAGAGCAGCAGAAGGAGAAAGATAAGAATTCCCCATAAGAAATGAAAACCCCATCCGATCAGTGAAAGGATGGGGTATTCTCAGGGTTTTGGATCTCCAAGCGGGAGAATAAATCTAGTTGAATGATTTAATACTTTATATTATAAAATACGCTGCTAGAACAACAAATCTTTCATATTTTTGTTAAAAATTGTTATTTTTTTTGAAAAAATCAACCGCCATCTCGCAAAAAGCAAGATGGCGGTTCTCATGCGGTGTAAGTAAGCTGAGATTATGTTTTAAGCTCGACGGCGGCGGCGAGCTAGTAATCCAGCCAGTGCAAGAAGACTGAGTGTGGCGGTGCTTGGTTCTGGGATAGTGGCATCATGACCAGCATAACGCTTGATGATAAAATCAATTGCCGTACCAGATAAGGGGACGATCCATCCATTATCTGCATTGTGAATATAGTCTACCCCATCATATTCTACCACAATGGTTTCAAGCGCGTAGGCACCGGGGCCAGCGAGAGCATTATCTATGTCTTCAAAGGTGACCTCAAAGATTCCACCCATTGTGTCCAGTAGATCGCCATCAATGAGAGTGAGGCGGAACTCCTCCGTCTTCATAATGTCAGTGGACAAGGTGACATTGATTCTTTGAAGGGTATCTATGCTGGCTAGTTGATTTTCAACGATAACGAGTTGGGAAAAATCCGTGTCAGAATTGACATGAATGTCCAGCACGTCCACCATCGACAAGTCTGCTACTCGATTTAATACGGCGATTCCGTCTTCAAAGCGCTCGCTTGGGCTGAGAGTGACTGTACTTGTTGTTTTCGAGCGATTGTCACCAATGGAAGCATTGTTGACGTACCAGTAATCAGATGTGACATCAAACTCGCCACTTTTAAAGACGATTTCTTCTGTTCTACTATCGGTGCGAGAAACGATGTCACCACGCAATCTGACAGAATTCGGCGGCAGATCTTGGGCTGTTTTATCGTGAGCGACGAGTGTCATTGTTTCTACGTCAAAAACGATAGCATCACCAATGGGCAGACCCTTAACATTTTCTAGTGATGGACTAGCTGGCACACCTATCCATGTGTCAAGAGTTGCGCCATCAATAAAGTTCAAGACAGCCTCAGTATTCACAGGCGTAGCGCTGGCCTCTTTTTCCACTAGGATACCAACTACGGATTTGGATGTGTAGTTTTCGGCAGCCAATATCACCTCATTATCTTCATTTCGCACTTCGGATGTGCTGTGGTTGTAAATATGAGGATCTGTACTCACATGTACGTCCCAATTGTTATAAATAAGCCCGCTTTCCTGCTTGCCTTTTGTTTCACCGTCTGCAAGAAGATCTGGAGTAAGATCTGTGAAGAAATGCGCGCCCAAAGCCGATTTGACACCGGCGGCTTCAAATTCACTTCCGAACTCGCCTATGACTCCGAATTGATGGATATCCATGGTTAGGATGGCGGAATTGCTATCATTAGCTAGGTAACTGTTGTTGACTCGTATGGTGCTATTGATATTATCAATATAACTGCTATCCCCTGCTGTGGTGACTATGGCTTTTACATCTTTCCCACTGCCCGTTACTTGGGTAAGAGAGTCATAGGTCTTGATTATTGTATTATTCAGTTCATGACTAGTAATCTGAATGCCCACGACAGTTGCGGCGGATGAGATGCGATTGATTTCAGTATTTTCAAGGAGGTATGCCGTCTTTTGACCACCTGCATTTTTATCTGTGATCAGTGTATCATAATTCTCTGCGCTAACAACTGACGCATGATTAAGTGTGATCGTTACATCTAAATCCTGAGTAGATGGGAGAGGTACACCATTGCCATTGATGTGTACACCTACGATGCTGCCAGATTGAGCAGCGTTGGCATTGATTGTTAAAATAGCCCCAGTTAGAGTGTTAAATCCCTGAGCTTCTATACCAACGATATGACCAGCGCTGTAGGTGAGTCCCTCGTGCTCTACCGCAGAGTTAATCACAAGACTAGATCCTATTGTCGAGGATGAATGGGCATTTTTGGTAGAAAAGCCTGTAACGGAGGTTTGGTTGTTTTCTGGTCCATTGCCGCCAGTAGAGCTAATGTAATTGGCATCGATGAGCAGAAAGGAGCTCTTAAAAGTACCTGCGGTATGCTTCGTCCCTGTTTGGATAAAACCAATGATATCCCCTTTCTGATTTTCTGTGGCATTGGCACGAAATCCACCATAGCTATCCACATTGAGAGTAGAGACGTTTGAGTCCAATAAATGAGGAAATACGCCGTGAACAGACTCTAAGGAGTTATCCTCCAAGTAGAGACCAACCATTGACTTAAATCCGACAGCGTTACTGTCATGAATGTTGTCAAAGGTAACAGTGGCACCGCTGATAGGTGTGTTGTAGAGATAGGTGTCAGCCTTTATAAGTAGACCCGTTATGGTATCGTTTTCTATGGCTTTGCCGTTAAGCGTACCAGAGAGATTTTCGATAGGATAGTCCTTGTTGTAAGTGAAAATAGGGTTCGTCCCACTTTGCGCATAGCTAGTATTTCCGATGAGAGCTAGTAGTATTGCAGTAAGCGTTGCTGTGATTTTCATGATAGATGCGTTTTAGTTGTAAGATAGATATTATTTAACATGTGTTAATTTCTGTGTCGAATATAGAAGAAAAAATAGAATCAGTCTAGTAAAATAGAATGATTGTAAATAATCTCTAATTGATAATTATTATAAATAATTGATGTTTTTCTTGTTAGGGTAGAGAGAAAAATTTGTCATAAAGGTGTCACAATAGGCGCACTACGGAGATGTGACTCAATGGGGCTTCTTTTGTGATGGGAGGCAATTACTTTTTTCTCATCATCGCTCAAGTTACTTAATTGCAAGAAAAATCAAAGAATTGAGCGAGAAAATAAGGTGGTGATTGTTAGCTTTACTCTTTACAAAAAAGAAATTTCTGATAAACTTTCCCGCGCATGAATACAGAAATACTTCAAAAGGCAGCTCAAGAAGCTCGCGGACTTGCCATTGATGCTATCTTTGACAAGGCCTCTGGGCATATGGGGCTACCTCTTGGTTGCGCTGAGATAGGCGCAATTTTGTTTGGTAATTTACTTAATATCAATCCAGCAGAGCCTCGTTGGCTCAATCGTGACCGATTTGTCCTTTCGGGCGGTCATGGTTCTATGTTTCTGTATGCTTGGTTGCATCTGAGTGGTTATGATCTTTCCATGGACGATGTTAAGGCATTCCGTGCCAAGGGCTCCAAGACACCTGGTCACCCAGAATTCAAGTGCTGCCCTGGTGTAGAATGCACCACAGGCCCCTTGGGACAGGGCATTGCTAATGCTGTTGGTTTTGCTATTTCTGCCAAGCATGCTGCCGCGCGTTTCAATACGCCTGATTATGAGATTTTCTCCCAAAATGTTTACTGCTTAGCTGGTGACGGCTGCATGCAGGAAGGCATTGCCCGCGAGGCATCCGCCATAGCTGGTGTCAGCCAGTTGGATAACCTCATCCTCATTTACGATGCCAACGGCATCACATTGGATGCCCCCATAGAGCGCACCCAGACAGAAGACATCGCCGCCCTTTACACAGCTATGGGCTGGGATGCTGTCACTATTGATGGTAACAGCCTTGCCGAGGTGGAGCAAGCCTTGCGCGTTGCCTCTCTGGAAAAGAACGGTCGTCCAAAACTCATCATCGCCAAAACCATCATCGCCAAGGGTGTACCTGGCTTTGAAGGCACAACAAAGGGACACGGTGAAGGCGGCGCAAAGCTCTGGAAAGAAGCGCATGCAAACTGGGGTCTGCCCGAAGAACAGTACTACGTCTCCGAAGAGGTGCGCAGCTACATGGCAGAACTCAAGACACAGCGCGAGGCCGATTACGCCCTTTGGCTGGAAAACTTTAGCGCATGGGAGACAGCCCATCCTGACAAGGCAGCCGAGCTGCAAACAGGCTGTGCCCTCTCAACAAAGGGTCTGACAGCTGATGTCAGCAATGCCATCATCCCCCACTTTGCCGCAGGTCAAAAGCTCGCAACACGCGCAGCTGGCTACGAGGTGCAAAATGCCCTTGCTGGCGCTTGCCCCGCTCTACTGAGCACCAGTGCTGACCTCTTCTCTAGTAACAAGAATTACATTGAGAAGGCTGGCGACTTTTCTCCCAGCAACTACGCTGGCCGCAACTTCTGGTTTGGTGTGCGTGAACATGCCATGGGTGCTATCTGCAATGGCATTGCCTATGACGGCATCTTCCGCGTCAGCGCCGGTACATTCTGTGTCTTCGTTGACTACATGAGAGCCTCTATACGCGTTGCTGCACTTGCACACCTTCCTGTGACCTACGTGCTCACCCATGACTCTGTTGCAGTCGGTGAGGATGGTCCTACCCACCAACCTGTAGAGACCGTATCTGGTCTGCGCCTCATCCCCAACCTTGATGTCGTGCGTCCTGCTGACGAAGAAGAAACAGCAGGTGCATGGATGTGCGCTATGGAGCGTAACGATGGCCCAACAGCCCTCATATTCTCCCGTCAAAATGTCCCCAGCCTGTGCAGCGTAGAAGCAGAGCTGAGCGCAGAAACACGCCGCATGGGAACCATGAAGGGCGCCTACATCGCCCGCAAGGAAAGCACAGAAAGCCCAGAGCTTATCATCATCTCCTCTGGCTCAGAACTGATTCTTGCCCTCGAAGCTGCCAAGCAACTAGGCGCAGGTGTTCGCGTTGTCTCCATGCCCTCCATGTGGAGGTTCCAGCGTGAAGACGCAGCCTATCAGGAATCTGTCCTACCCAGCGCATGCACGAAGCGCATCGCTATTGAGGCAGGACGTGCCGACCTCTGGTTCCGCTACGTATCTGACGCACGCGCCATCATCAGCATTGATGAGTTTGGCTTCTCCGCACCGGGGGAACAGGTCATCTCTGAAATGGGCATGAACGTCGATAACATCCTCCGCGTGGCTGCCCTTATACAGGGTTAATTTGCACATCGCATTTTTCATCAAGCCCAGATGCTCTTTGTGAGTATCTGGGCTTGAAATTTTGGGACATTGCGTCAGAATTGCCGCGCGATTACGAGGCCGAGTAATGCCACCATATGGAGTGTAATCACCGCCTGCGTAGCTCATCGCACTTCGCCTGTCAAGACCTAATCTGGCATAAAGCCGTTCGCT